>NZ_FXXN01000016.1 GCF_900184795.1 Magnetospirillum sp. 15-1
GCCCTGCATGCCCGGTTCCGTGCCCCGGACCGCTGGCGGGCGGTGCTGGATCGCCATGCCGCTCCAGGCCGCTGGTTCACGCTCCTGACCACGGACCCGGCCAGCCAGACAATGCCGTTCGATCGGATTTATCCGGCCGGTCTGCCGGGGCCATGGGAGCGGCGTTGGCAGGATTCCGCTGCGCGGTCGGGCGACTGCCCGAACCCGTTTGAAGGCACAGCCTCCAAACCTCCAGTTTTGCGAGCCGAATAAAGGGGCGGGTTCGGGAGGCCTCGCCTCCCGATGGGGGATTGGGGGCAAGCCCCCAAAGAGGGAAGCCGGTTAGCCGCTTTCGGAACGACGCCGTACCGCCCGCTTCGGCACCCGCCGCGTCGGCGGCTGACCCGCGGCGATCTTGGCCGATAGCCAGTTGAGCGCCTGCGACGTGCTATCCACCTGATCGTCGTGGGCGCCGTTGGGAAAGGCCAACAACTCACCCAGATACTCGGCCAGCCAGGGGGCCTCGCGCGGCAGCAGCACCTGTCCGGCCTCGAATTTCGCCGCCTGGGCCAGCAGGCGGGCTTCCTTGTCGAATCTCGGCCGGGTGAGGATCGGCCGCACCGGGCCGCTCCGCCGCATGTCCTGAACCAGGGCGCGGCCGATATCGGTCTCTTCCACCAAGGTGGCCTGAGCGTCATGGCGAAGGCTGGTCTGCTGAATGCAACGACGCAGATCGGGCACCTCCAGTTTGCCCCGCACGACATCCAGCAGGTAGATATCGGAGCCTTTCAGCCCCCATACGGTGCCGACGGAGTAATCGCTATCCTCGCCCAGGGTCGAGGCGGTATCCCAACTGACCAAGACCAGGTCGAAATCGGCCGGGGCGCTTTCGTAATAGCGGATCCAGTCCCGTTTGACGGCGTTGCCATCGGGCGGCACCGGATCCTGCTGGTACTGGGCGGCGAAGTTCATGCTGCCCAGCGTGCGGCGCACCTGGGCGAGCAAGGCCCGATCCTCGCGTTCGGGCAGGATGACCTCGCCCGCCCGGCGCAGGAAGACGTCGTCCCGGCCGGGACCGATGCGATAGGTGCGGTCTTCGGTCTCGATGGCCGGAGGCGCAGGCGAAGCGAACCGCAAAGTGCTGACGCATGGCGGCGGCCTGATATCGCCGGTAATCCGTGGAGCCGCTGATAACGACGGTACGAACCCAGTCAAGAATTTCCGCCCGCTCATGACGCGGCCGACCGTTGAAATCATGAGGAAGATGCCACGCCAGGCGGCGGCGTTCCGACGCAGGGATATCGTCCAGATCAAAGCCGGTTGCCGCGCGGACCGGATTGGCTGCCTTCTCGGTAAAATACCCTTCCGGCAGCCGGTAACGCCTTTCGATCCGGCGAAGAACCTCGAGACTGACCACCGAGCGGGGCGCCTTCGCCCCTCGCGCCCAGGAAACCAGCGTGCTGTGGTGTATGCCGTCCTCCGGCCGGACGACAGCCTTATGGAGGTGATAGATCGTCTCCCCGTGCCGAGCTGCATGCAGTCGCAACGCGGCGCCAAAGTTATCGGGTTCATCCCAAGTGCCTTCCAGCGGCTCGGGAAATTCCACGACCGCCTTGGGAGGCTTCCCCACTGACTTCCGAGGTAAGACGCCCCTCTTCCCTTTACCCTGAGCGGCCGCTTCAGGTCTCAGTTCGGCTTCGGCGACGGAGCGGGATACGGCATCAAAGATCGGCCCCAACTGTGCCCTTGCGGATCGAAGCGGCATGGCTTCGATTGAAAGGGCGGCAGCAACAGCTTCCAGATCTATCTGGGTGCCTCGGTATGGCGGATACTCCCGTCGCGCAAGCAAAGCCACCAGATAGCTCTGAAGCGCTGACGTGACATCAGAAGGCAAAACAGAAGCGAGACGGCGCTCGCAGAACAATGTGATCATGCGAGGCGTCAACGGTGAACGGGCTAATTGCATCGAACTCTTCCGATTTTTACGGGGCCGCTCCGCTATCAGAGATTCGAGTCTCAAGAAATAATTCCAATGGGCTATCAACCCCCTAAACAGAAGCGCCAAGATTTTGGCGTAGTGATGCAGCCCCGCCACCGAATGCACCGAGATTACTGATGGAGAACGCCTTGCCTTCGGTATCGACGTGGCGTTCCCTGTGGTTGGGCACATGCTTCATTACCGGGGATAGATGTCGCCATTATTCCCGTAAATGGACGACCAATATGCCAAATAGATTGGCGGGCCGATATTGGATGCGCTCGCCCCACATTCGACAGGAAAGGGCCGAGAGCGGTCCGGCGGGTTATATCTCCGGCGGATCAATCAGCAGCCATCTCCATCGGCTATCTGTGCGGACGAAGCATTTCGTACCGTGTGGAATATTTGGATAGCTTGATCACTCTTTTCGTGGCCCTAGACCATCCTTCTGGGCACCCCAACCCGCCTTGATGTCAGCGCTGTATTTTCGGCAAACCTGCCAGTAGCGCCGCAACCTGCGACTGACGGCTGGTGCCTGTCTTCGCATAGACAGCCTTGGCCTGGGCGCGCACAGTTTCGGTAGAAACCGCATGGCGAGAAGCAATCTGATCGAGGCTCAAGCCTTCCGTGATGCCACCAGCCACCCTTGCCTCGGCAGGAGTAAGGTCGAATAGCCCCTGGATGAGAGCGGCGTCGGGAGACACCGGCATCGAGATCGGCGTCACCACCAGAATACCGTAACCACCGCCAAAGAGGTCTCGGGCCTGGCCAGTCGTCGGCACCAGATGGGCGACCACCGGTGGTTCATCCACCCCGCCAGCTGGAAATGAGCGCACCGTCGTCGTCGCGGGGCTTTTCAGTTCAGCTGTTGCCTGCCGCAATAGCTTGGTAGCCGCCGGGTCGATGAAAGCCACCCGATCTTGGGCCAGCCAAACCATATGACTCGACAGCGCCTCGATCAGGGCGTTGGCCGCCAACACCCGCCCACCGGCGTCCAACACGGCGGCGGGTAGACCGACTAGGGCCAGGGCTTCCGCCGCCGCCCTGAGCCGCTCCATGCGCCAGCGGACGGCCAACAGCCCCGCCCGCGCCAGGTGGGGTCGAAAGGCGTCAAGGCGCGCCACATCTGTGTCGTCCAATCCGGGCATTCCCTCGCGGCGCTGGACCTGCACGACCACAAAGTCACCACAAGGCACTCGAATAGCCGTAGCAGCACCATGATGCAGTCCTGCCGGCCCTCCCCACTCCGTCATCATCGGGTCGGCGAGAAACTCCTCATCAGTAAACAGATCGAGGTTAGGCCGTAAACTCATAAACAGGCTTCCCCTTCGTCGCGCGTCGTGATTCAACGATTCCCTCTGGCACGGAGGGCATTGATGGCACGGCGGCGGTACGAGTTGACGGATCACGAATGGTCGATCATCGAGCCCTTGCTTCCGAACAAGCCTCGCGGCGTGCCTCGGGTTGATGACCGTCGGGTCCTGAACGGTATCCTGTGGCGGTTCCGCACGGGCTCGCCTTGGGCGGAAGTTCCCGAGCGCTACGGCCCATCGACCACCTGCTACAACCGGTTCGTCCGCTGGCGCAAGGCGGGCGTCTGGGACCGGCTTCTGGAGGAAATCTCCAAGGCTTACGATGGCGACATCATCATGATCGACTCGACCTGTGTCCGCGTTCACCAACACGGGGCCACGGGAAAAAAGGGGCTCTCGACGATGGCAGCATGGGACGTTCCCGTGGGGGGCTCACCAGCAAAATCCACGCGCTCGTCGATGCGGAAGGCCGTCCCGTCACCCTGCGCCTGACCGCCGGGCAGGTCCACGACAGCGTCGAGGCCGAAGCCTTGCTCGATGGAGCCTTGGGCGACGGCTCAACCCTGCTGGCCGACAAGGGCTATGACAGCAACGCCATTCGGGCCTTGGCCGAGAAGAACAAGACCTGGGCCAACATCCCGGTCAGGTCCAACCGCAAGGGCACCTTCGCCTTTTCCGCCTGGGTCTATCGCCAGCGCAATCTGGTCGAACGCTTCTTCAACAAGATCAAACACTTCCGGGGGATCGCCACCCGCTATGACAAAGACCCACGGAATTTCCTCGCCGCCGTAAAGCTCGTCGCCCTGCGCATTTGGTGCGCCGCGTAATGAGTCTACGGCCTAGTGGGCCGACGGGGTTCTCATGGGGTTGGCCGTCTTGCGGGCACCGGACGTCACGGCCGGTACGATGCCGAGACCGCGCGAGCGTATCGCCGCGCGGCTGGGGTTGCTTTTTGCCGCGCTTGCCGCATTCCTGGTTGGAATCATGGCCCTCGCGGTATGGAGCCTGTGGCCGGACGAGGCCGACCGCAGCCTGGGTTGGCTGCTGGCCGGGCTGGTGCCGCTGCTGGTGGGGCTGTCGTTCCTGGCCGGGCTGGTCATCGGCCAGCGGGTCGACCGCCGTCTGGCCGCCCTGGACAGCCCGCCGCCATCCGCCGCCACCGAGTGGTGGAGCGACCCCCTGGGGCTTGATGCGGCCCTGGCCGGTCTGGCCCGGCAATTCAGTCTTTCCCTGCGCGAGGTGGAGCAGCGCGGTCGCACCCTGGTGGCCAATGCCGAACGGGGCGCGCAACTGGGCAGTGCCGAGCGCGACCTGCTGACCGGGGTGGGCATCTGGTCCGACGAATTCCACGCCATTCTCGGGTTGGTACCGGGTAGCTGCGTTCCCTCGCATGAGGTGTTTCTCGAGGTGGTCCATCCCGGTGATCGTGTCGAGGTCGCCGGGATTCTGCGCCAGCTTTGCGCCGAGGGCGGCCGGCGCGAGGATGACTTCCGCATCATCCGTCCCGATGGCGAGGTACGGATGCTGCACGGCCGGATCGAGGTGTCGTGCGACGCGGCCGGTCGGCCGGTGCGCCTGGAGGGCACTCTTCAGGACATCACCGAACGCAAGCGTCTGGAAAACGAACTGGATGGCCTGATCCGCGAATTGTGGCGTTCCAACGAGGAACTGGAGCAGTTCGCCTATGTGGCTTCCCACGATCTGCGCCAGCCGCTCCGGGTGGTGGGCAGTTACGTCTCGCTGCTGGAAGAGGAACTGATGGGCAGTCTGGGCGGCGAGTCCCTGGAATACATGGGCTTCGTCCGCGACGGCGTTCGGCGCATGGATCGGCTGATCACCGACCTGCTGGCCTATTCGCGGGTGGGCCGGGTCATCGGCGATGCGCCGTTCGCGGTGGCCGAGGCGGTGGAATCCGCCCTGCTCGACCTGCAGATCGAGATCGAGGATGCCGACGCCCGCGTGGTGGTGGCTCCGGGGCTGCCCACCCTTTACGGGGATCGCGGCGAGATGGAGCGTCTGTTCCTCAATCTTATCGGCAACGCGCTGAAATACCGCCGTCCCGACCAGCCGGCCCTGGTGTCGGTGGAGTGCGAGGACGCGGGCGGCGAGTGGTTGTTCCGGGTTCGCGACAACGGCATCGGCATTCCCCCCGAGCATGCCGAGCGGGTCTTCGGCATCTTTCAGCGCCTCCACGCCCGCGACGAGTACGAAGGCACCGGCGTCGGGCTGGCCATCGTCAAGAAGATCGTCGACCGTCACGGCGGCACCATCCGGGTCGAGCCCCAGGAGGGGCCGGGGGCGGTGCTGGCCTTCAATTGGCCCAAGGGTCCCCGACAGACCGAACCGGAAGGTTGAAAGGCTGCGGGGTCTTGCGCCGGCCGGTGAATTGATACAGGGTCTATGTCAGGACCGAAACATCAAGGCGGCGACGTGGCTTCCAAGGATATTCACGACATCCTGCTGGTCGAGGACGACCCGGGTGATGCCGGTCTGGTTCGCATCGCGCTCCGGCGGTCGCGCCATGTCTGCCGCCTCCATCACGTCAAGGACGGTGGCGAGGCCATGGAGTTCCTGCGCCAGAGCGCCGTGCACGGCCAGGCGCCGCGCCCCGATCTGATCCTGCTCGACCTCAACCTGCCGGGCCGCAACGGCCATGAAATCCTCGAGGAAATCCGGGCCGACACCACGCTTGCCTCCATTCCGGTGGTGATCCTCTCCACCTCGGGGGCCGAACGTGACATCAAGAAGGCCTATGCCCTGGGGGCCAGCAGCTACGTGTCCAAGCCCATGGATGTGGAGGCCTTCACCGCGGCCATCCATTCCATCGAGGATTTCTGGTTCGGCACCGCCCAATTGCCCACATGAGCGCTCCTCCCATCCGGGTCCTGCTGCTGGAGGACGATCCCGCCGACGCCCGGCTGGTGGGCCAGATGCTGCGCCGGGTCAAGACGCCGCCGTTCGAGGTCACCGTGGTGGGCCGTCTTGCCCAGGCGGTGGAGCGTCTGTCCGACCCCAGCATCGCCTTCGACGTGGTGCTGGCCGATTTGGGGGTGCCGGATTCGGCGGGCATCGCCACCCTGGACGCCCTGACCCAGGCGGCGCCCCGTCTGCCGGTGGTGGTGCTGACCGGCAACGACGACGACGCCATCGCCCTGGAGGCGTTGAAGCGCGGTGCCCAGGACTATCTGGTCAAGGGTCTGGGTGACGCCTTCATCCTGTCGCGCGTGGTGCGCTACGCCATCGAGCGCAAGATCGGCGAGGAAGTGCTGCGCGAGGCCCGCGACAGCGCCGAACAGGCGGCGCGGGCCAAATCGGTGTTTCTGGCCATGATGGGCCACGAGATCCGCACCCCGCTCAACGGCGTGCTGGGCATGGCGCGCCTGCTGCTGGAAAGCGGCCTCGACCAGCGGCAGAAGGCCTTCGCCGAGACCCTGGTCTCGTCGGGGGAATTGCTGCTGGGGCTGGTCAACGACATCCTGGATTTCGCCCGCCTCGACGCCGAGGGCATGACCTTGGCGATCGAGCCCTTCGACGTGCTCGACACCATCGAGGAGGTGCGGCTGGTACTGGCGTCGCGCGCCGCCGAAAAGGATCTGGCGCTGTCCTGCCGCTTTGGCGCGGGGGTGCGCCGGCAGGTGGCGGGCGACCGCCTGCGCTTGCGGCAGATTCTGTTCAATCTGGTGGGTAACGCCATCAAGTTCACCGATCGCGGCGGCGTGGAGATCGGCGTCGAACCCCTGGCTACCCAGGAGGGGCAGGTGCTGCGCTTCCTGGTCAAGGATTCCGGCATCGGCATCGAGCCCGAGATCGGGGCGCAACTGTTCACCGAATTCTGGCAGGGCGACAGCGGTGCCGCCCGGCGCTTCGCCGGCGCCGGTCTGGGGCTGTCCATCTGCAAGCGCCTGGTCGACCTGATGGGGGGCGTCATCGGCTATGACAGTCTGCCGGGCCAGGGCACCACCTTCCGCGTCGACCTGCCGCTGGCGCCGGCCGAAGCCCCGTCCGCCGACCGAGCGGCGGCGGCGGAGCGGCCCTGTCGCGTCCTGCTGGTGGACGACAACGAGGTCAACCGCGAGGTGGCCGCCGGGCTGCTGGAGCGGCGCGGCCATCAGGTGGTGTGCGTCCGTGACGGCTACGAGGCCGTCGAGGCGGCGGCGCGGGGCGGCTTCGATCTGGTGCTGCTCGACATGCGCATGCCCGGCATGGACGGCATCGCGACCGCCAGGGCCATTCGCGCCCTGCCCGGCGACGACGGCAAGGTGCCTCTCTACCTGCTGACCGCCAATCCGGTGAAGGAGGACGAGGCGCGCTGGCGCGAGGCGGGTATTCTCGACTGTCTCGCCAAGCCGTTCCGGTTCGACGATATCGGGCGCCTGCTGGCCGGCCTGGGCGGCGCGCCGCCGCCGAGCGAGCCCGAGCCCAAACTGGTGGAGGTGGCCGGTCTGCTGTCGGATATGGGCGATCTCGGCCGCGACCGTTTGATCGGGCTGGTGGAACTGTTCCGCTCGTCGTCCTCGGCCGACCTCGCCGCCCTGCGCAGCCACGCCCAGGCCGGGCGGCTGGCCGAGGCCGGGCAACTGGCCCATCGCATGGCCAGCGCCGCCTCCAGCCTCCATCTGATGCCGTTGGCCGCCAAATGCCGCGCGGTGGAGGACGCGGCGCGGGCCGAAGACCCGGACACCCCCGCCCAGGCGGAGGAACTGGCCGGTCTGTGGGAACGCTCCCTGGCGGCGGTGGGGCGGGTGTTGGACCTGTAGGGGTCAGCTCACCAGCTTGCGGATCAGGTCGCCCATCTCGCCCAGCGGCAGGATGGCCTTGCACAGCCCGGTCTGGGCGACGGCGGCCGGCATGCCGTAGACCACGCAGGTCGCCTCGTCCTGGGCATAGAGCTGGCCGCCGGCCTCGGCCAGCACCCGGCCGCCCTTGGCCCCGTCGGTGCCCATGCCGGTCAGTACCACCGCCGCGGCCCGGTTGCCCCAGATGGCGGAGATGCTGCGGAACATGGGGTCCACCGCCGGCTTGCAGAAATTCTCGGGCGGGGCGTCCGACAGCTTGATCAGCAATTCGCCGCCCTTGCGCTCGGCCAGCATGTGCTTGCCGCCGGGAGCGACATAGACCCGGCCGGCGACGATCTTTTCGCCATCCTTGCCCTCGGCCGAGGGCAGGCCGCTGGTCTGGGCGATATGCTCGGCCAGGATGCCGGTGAAGGTGGGCGGCATGTGTTGGGTGATCAGGATCGGTATCCGGGGCTTGATGGTGCGCAGCTTGGCGAAGATATCGAACAGCGCCTGCGGCCCGCCGGTCGACGAGCCGATGGCCAGCACTTCCACCGGGCCGGATGGCGGGATGGTGGCGGGACGGGGGGGATGGCGGCGGCCGGCCGGGTGGTGGCGGCGGGGGTGGCGGGGCGCAGCTTGCGGGCGGCGAGGCTCTTGATCTTGTCGATCAGTTCGCGCTTGAAGCCGGCATCGGCGCCGGCCGAGGGCTTGGGGATATAGTCGGCGGCGCCGGCCCGCAGCGCCTGAAAGGTGACGGTGGCGCCCCGCTGGGTCAGCGACGACAGCATGATCACCTTGACGCCCGGTACCGCCTTCAGGATGCCGGGCAGGGCGGTCAGCCCATCCATGACCGGCATCTCGATGTCCAGCACCACCACGTCCACCGGCGTGCGGGCCAGGGCGGCGATGGCCTGTTCGCCGTTGGAGGCCTGGGCCGCCACCGTGATCGCCGGCTCCTCGGCCAGGATGCGGCCCACCAGGCTGCGGACGATGGCGGAATCGTCGACCAGCATGACCTTGATGGAGCCGGAGGCGGGAACGGAGCCGGATATGGGCGGTTTGGAGGAGCCAGGAAGCATGCGGCCCCTTTAGATGTACATTTCACTCATATTCAATGGTAGGCACGCTTCGGTGGGCTTGTCCATGGGCACAACGGCGCAGAAACCTACCTCCCTGGCTCTTGACTATACTCCGTTAGTATGTAAGTATTATCACCAGGGAGACCAATGGCGACGCTGATGCGTATCCGGTGGCGCCGATCGGCAGAGGACGAGAATTTCCCGCCCACCGTCAACGGGTGGCCGATCTCCAGTATCAGACCTTCGCGAAGAAGGCGTATCGCAGACTGTCGCGGATGAAGAAATCGCATCCGCGACCTTCTTTTTTCTCCTGGCAGACGTCGCCGATGGAGCAGCTCCATCCGGTCCAGTAGGTGCAATCCCGGCATTCCCGCCGCATGGCCTTCTCACCCGACACTCTGTTCTCCATGCTCTGTTGGCGGGCGGAGAATAGCGGCGGAGTGCGACGGTTCCGTGACGGCGGGATGACTGTTTCGGGTCGGGATATCGCAGCGATTACGGTTTGGCGACTGCCTCAAGATCGAAGGTCACCGCTACTTGCAGCGCCACCATGTCGCCTGACTTCCACTCGCCCTGGCCAACACCGAAATCGGTGCGGACGATGTCCAGGCGGCCCTTGGCGTGGGCCTGGCCGCTGGTGAGGTCCAGGGTGAAGGGCAGGACGACACTTTTGCCCATGCCGCGGATGGTCAGGGTGCCGGGCGTCTCGAAGGCGTTGGCGCCCTTGGTCTTGAAGCCGGCGGCCTCGAAACGGGCCTTGGGGAAGGCCTTGGTGTCGAACCATTCGGCGCCGGGCAGCGACTGGTCCTTCTGGGCGTCGCCGGTCTGGGCGCTGGCCATGTCGATGTCCACCGTCACCTTGGCGGCTTCGGGCTTGGCCGGGTCGTAGTCGATCCTGGCGCTCCAGCGGGTGAACTTGCCCTCGAACGGACTGCCGCCCTGGCTGCCGACGAAGCCGAGGCGGCTCCTGGCGGCATCGACATTCCATTCGGCGGCGCTGGCGGTACCACCCCACAGCAGGGCGGCGATCAGGGGGATGCAGGCAAAGGCTTTCATCATTCTCTCCCGAAACGGGGCAGCATGCGGACCAGCACGTCGTCCCGGAGGACGAAATGGTGGCGAAGGGCGGCGGTCACGTGACCCATCAGGGTGGCGATCAGCAGCCAGGCGCCGATCATGTGGGTACCCTTGGCCAGGGCGTTGAGATCGCGGGGCAGGGGCAGATGGGGCAGGTCGACCACGCCGAACAGGATGGTCGGAATGTTGTAGGGCGAGGTGGAGACCACCGCCCAGCCGGCCAGCGGCAGGCCCAGCATCAGGCCGTAGAGCGCCCAGTGCCCGGCATGGGCCAGCAGGCGCTCGCCCGGTCCCATGGCGGCGGGCAGCGGCGGGGGCTGATGGCCGAGGCGCCAGCCCAGACGCAGCACCGCCAGCCCGAACACCAGCACCCCCACCGATTTGTGCAACTGGTACAGCTTGAATTGCAGGGGCGAGCCCGGCTTGAGCCCGGTCATGACGAAGCCCAGGCCCAGCAGGGCGAGGATGGCCGCCGCCATGAGCCAGTGCAGGCCCACGGCGACGGCATCGTAGCGGTTCCGCGCGGTCATGCCGGACCGACTTATTGCCGGACGAATTCGGCGCTGATGGTCAGCGTCACGTCGTCGCCCACATTGGGAGCATAGCGGCCGACGCCGAATTCACTGCGCTTGATCTGGCCCTTGGCGTTGAAGCCGACCACGTATTTCTGGGTCATGGGATGCACGCCGCCGGCGTTGAAGGTGGCGTCCAGGACCACCGGCCGGGTGACGCCGTGCACGGTCAGGTTGCCGGTGATCTTGCCGGTGTCGGGGCCGGTGACCTCGACCGAGGTGCTCTTGAAGCTGGCGGTGGGGAAGGCGGCGACATCGAAGAAATCACCCGTCTTCAGGTGGGCGTCCAGCTTGGGAACGTTGGTGGAGATGCCGTCCATGTTGATGGCGACCTCGACGGCGCTCTTGGCGGGGGCCTTGGCGTCGAAATTCAGCTTGGCGTCGAAATCGGTGAACTGGCCGTACGACGTGGACACGCCGAAATGGGAAAACGAGAAGATGATCCTGGCGTGGGTCTTGTCCACTGCGAACTGGCCGCCCTCGAGCTTGGCCGGGTCGGGACTGAGTTCCGCCCGGGCGGCGGGGGCGGCGACGGCGATGGCGGCGGCCAACAGGACGGTGGTTGCGAGCTTCATAGGATGCCTCGTGGATGGAGTGGCGGATGACACGGATGCGGGACGATGCCGCTTGCATATGGTGCAACCGCCGGCCGGCTGCCAGACGGCAGCGTACGGTCGCGGCGTTCGGTGGCCTTCACTCTGGGCTCCTGGGCGTTCGGCGACAATCACCCCCTTTCTCAACATATTGTTTCGCTCGGGTGAACGCCGTGCCGGCTTGGATGAACAGGTTGCGCCTGAACCGGTCCGTGGCGGGTGGTAGGCTGATCCGTCGTCATGGGAGCGGAGGAAACGTCATGATCCGGGTTGAGCAAGATGGGGCGGTGACCATTCTCACCCTCGACCGGCCGGAGGCGCGCAACGCCCTGTCCCTGGCGCTGACCCTGGCGCTGGAGGGAGTGTTGGATGATGCCGAGGTGGACGACGCCACGCGGGTGGTGCTGCTGCGCGGGGCGGGCGGCGATTTCGCCGCCGGAGCCGACCTGAAGGAAATGCTGCCGCTGACCGAGGCCGAGGTGAGGGCGACCGATTTCTCCGGCTGCTGTCCCCGCCTGGGCCGGATGACCAAGCCGGTGGTGGTGGCGGTGGACGGCTACGCCCTGGGGGGTGGCTGTGAACTGGTGGAGATGTGCGATATCGTCATCGCCGCCGACAATGCCTGGTTCGGCCACCCGGAAATCACCGTGGGCACCATGCCGGGGGCGGGAGGCAGCCAGCGTCTGCCGCGTACCGTCGGCAAGCACAAGGCCATGGACCTGCTGCTCACCGGCCGGCGCATGGATGCCGCCGAGGCCGAGCGGTGCGGTCTGGTCTCGCGGGTGGTGCCCGCCGAACGCCTGATGGACGAGGCCCTGGGTGTGGCGCGAAGGCTGGCCGGGCTGTCGCCCGCCATTCTCGCCATGGTCAAGCAATCGGTGCTGCGGGCCTTCGAGCCGGGGCTGAAGGAGGGGCTGGCCTTCGAGCGGCGCCAGTTCCACCGCACCTTCGCCACCCATGACCGGCGGGAGGGCATGGCCGCCTTTGTCGAACGCCGCCCGGCCCGCTTCATCGGGGCTTGACGCATCTTGTCGCGAGGCGGCCTAATTCCGGCCGGTCTTTCGCCTTAAGAGGCAAACGTGCAGCCGTCTCCCGTTACCGCCGATTTTCACCAGACCTTGCTCGCCACCATGGCCGAGGGGGTGGTGGTGCAGGATTCCACGCGCAGCATCATCTACGCCAACGCCGCCGCGTCGGACATCCTCGGCCACAGCCCCGACGACCTGATCGGCCGGACCTGCTGCGTGGAGGACTGGGACGTCACCGATCTGGACGGCGCGCCGCTGGGCAATGCCGACCATCCCGCCGCCATCGCCCTGAGGACCCGCCGGCCGGCCGGCCCCATGATAATGGGAATCCGCCGGGGACGGGACCGGGTGTGGCTGCGCATGCGGGCCCAGCCCATCGCCGTGGATGCCGGCCGATCCGAGGCGGTGCTGGTCACCTTCGCCGAGATCTCCGATCTGGTGGATTCCAAGGTCCGCCTGCGCGAGGCCACGTCGCGCCTGGAACAGGCCCACGCCGCCAAGCAATCCCTGACCGAGCGTCTGGCCGAGTTCCTGGGGCGCCAGTTGGACGTCTCGCTGGAAACCCTGGCCGAGAGCGAACAGCGCTTCCGTCTGGCCATGGAACTGGGCACCTCGGTGGCCTTCACCCTGGACATGGACCTGCGCTATACCTGGGCCCATTCCTGCCACGTGGGCTTTGGCGATGCCGACCTGATCGGCAAGACCGAGTACGATATCTTCACCCGCGAGACCGCCGACATGCTGTGCGCCATCTATCGCGGCGTGATCGAGACCGGCATCTCGGTGCGGCGCGACGTGCAGGTCCAAAGCCTGATCATGAGCCGGCCGCAATACTTCGACCTGATCGCCCGGCGGCTCTATGACGCGCGGGGCGAGACCATCGGCCTGATCTGCGCCGCCATCGATATCACCGATCGCAAGCAGACCGAACTGGAACTGCGTCTGGCCAAGGAGGCGGCCGAGCGGGCCTACGCCTCCAAGTCGCGCTTCCTGGCCGCCGCCAGCCACGACCTCAGCCAGCCCATGCAGGCGTTGCAGATTTACTGCGCCATTCTGGCCGAACGCCAGCCGGAGCCCGGCATCAAGGCCAAGCAATGCGCCAATCAGCTGTCGCGCCAGCTCAAGGCGCTGCTCAGCATGTCGCGTCTGGATGCCGGCGGCATGACGGTGACCCGCGGTTCCATCGCCCTGGGGGACCTGCTCGATCAGGTGGCGGCGGCCAGCCGCCCCACCGCCGAGCAGAAGGGGCTGCGCCTGCGGGTGGTCAAGACCAGCCTGGTCTGCGAAAGCGACGCCACCTTGATGGAGCGGCTGCTGGGCAATCTGGTGTCCAACGCCGTGCGCTATACGGAGCGGGGCGGGGTGGTGGTGGGATGCCGCCGCCGCAACGGACGCATCCGTATCGAAGTCTGGGACAGCGGCATCGGTATCGCCGAAGAGAACCTGCCATTTATTTTCGAAGAGCTCTACCAGTTGAACAATCCGACGCGCCGTGCCGATGAAGGACTGGGACTGGGTTTGGCCATTGTCGATAGAATCGCCCGAATCCTGGGAATCTCGGTTTCCGTCCATTCGGTCTTTGGGCGCGGCTCTGTCTTTGCGGTGGATCTGCCGTCTTGATATGACGTTTGACCTCCCCGCAACAGTGGATATTATGCGCGCCGGGACGGCCTGATCACACCGGCCGGGGGTTTCATGGGTTGGAGGTTTTGCGATATGAGGCGTCGTCTGCTTTCCGTGGCGGCGGCCATGGCGGTCTCGATGGTGGCGGCCTGTGCCACCCTGCCCGAGGACCCCGAGGACCGCGCCGAGGCCGAGGCCGTCAACGATCCGCTGGAGCCTACCAACCGGGCCATCTACGACGTCAACATGTTCCTGGACAGCAACGTGGCCGAGCCCGTCGCCCAGGCATATCACGATACCATGCCCGACTGGCTGCGTCTGGCCATCCACAACCTGCTGGCCAATCTGCAGGAGCCCTACACCGCCGGCCACGACCTGCTGCAGGGCAATCCCGCCGCCGCCGCCGACGCGCTGGGCCGCTTCTTCATCAATTCCACCTTCGGCGCCCTGGGAACCCGGGACGTGGTCGCCGAGAGCGGCGGGGCCAAGCGCCACAAGACCGACATGGGCGTCACTTTCGCCGTGTGGGGAGTGGACGAGGGTCCCTATCTGATGCTGCCGTTCTTCGGCCCGTCCAGCCTGCGCGACGGCGCGGCGCGGGTCGCCGACTACTTCGCCGAACCCTCGGGCGCCATATTCGCCTCCCAGGGGCTGGGGGTGATCAACAACGTCAATATGGGTCTGGATACCCTCGATACCCGGACCGAGCACCTGGATGCCCTGAAGGAGATCCGGCGCACCTCCATCGATGAATATGCGGCGATCCGCAGTCTGTACCGCCAGTTCCGCGCCGCCTCGATCCAGGCCTCGGAGAACGGGCAGAGGGATACCCGCGCGTCCCAGCCGGGACCGGCGGCCGGCGGAGCGGCATCCACCCCGACACCGCCCGCCCCGGCATCGTCCACTGCTTCGGAAACCCCGGCGACCAAGCCGCAGGAGGTGGAGGGGCACGGGACAGCCACGCCCAAGGACGACGAGGTCAAGCCCAGCGCCGTCGAATTCATCGATCATCCGAGGAAATAAATCCGGATTTTCAGTGGACTGAAAAAAGAGGGCAGGCCCGACGGCCTGCCCTCCTTTCTCGCGTTCTGGTGCCGGTTGCAGGATTCGAACCCGCGACCCCCTGATTACAAATCATAAAAACCGCCATATCTTGTTATAACAAGTCATGTGCTCCCATCCCCATGAATGCCTTGCGGCCTGCCGCTTTGAAGGCTAATGTTAGGCATTGTTGCTAACAATAGGCACCACCCCATAACCACTAGTTTTTGGTGCCTATTGGTGCCTATGGGTGCCTACAGACGGAGCGCACGATGCCGAAAATGAAACTGACCGATGCCGCCGTGCAGCGTATCAAACTCCCCTCCCCTGAGCAACGGCAGGTGGATTACTGGGATGCGCTGACTCCGGGCTTTGGCCTGCGTGTCAGTTTCGGCGGAACCAAAACGTGGATGGTTCAAGCCCGCGTCCTGAAGGTGGGCAAGTGGACCCAGACGCGGCGCGTGGTGGGCCGTTACCCCGATATGTCCCTTGCTGATGCCCGCGCGGCGGCACGGGATGCGCTGGCGCTGGCTGCCGCTGGTGAAGACCCCAAGAACGCCGCGAAGGTCGAGCGCGAGAAGCTGGAAGAGGATAGCCGTAATAGTTTCGCGGCGATAGCGGCTGACTTCCTGGCGAAATACGTCCAACGAAAAGGACTGGCAGCGAAAACGGCTGAAGCATATGTAGGAACCCTGCAAGGCAAGTGGACCAGAGCGTGGGCAGAGCGGCCAATTACAAGCATTTCGCGGCGCGACGTACATGCTTTGATTGACGACATTATTGCTCAGGGATTCCCGATCCAGGCAAACCGTAGTCTGGCTTACCTGAAGCGATTTTTTGGATGGTGCGTCGAACGGGGGATTCTCGACAACGCGCCGACTGACCATGTTAAGCCGCCGTCCGAAAGCACTAGGCGGGAGCGCGTCCTTTCCGTTGGCGAAATCTCCGAGGTTTGGGCCGCGCTGGACAAGGAAGGCGGGGTGTTCGCGCCGATGGTCAAACTGCTGCTGCTGACCGCGCAACGGCGCGACGAGGTGGCGGGTATGCGATGGTCCGAAATCACGCTAGAGGGTGAAGACCCTGTGTGGAGCCTGCCAGCCGAGAGGACCAAGAACGGCCTGCCGAACCTTATCCCCCTCTCCCCTCAAGCCGTCAAACTGCTGAAGTCGGTAAACCCGGTTGATTTATGCCCCTTTGTGTTCACCACGACCGGCAAAACCTATGTGACCGGGTACAGCAAGGTGAAAGCGCGGCTGGACACGGCGATTGCTGAGAAACGAGAAGAGGCTGGCCGCGCAGATCCAATGGAAGGCTGGACGTTCCACGATTTGCGCCGCACCGCAGCGACTCGCATGATCGAAGACCTTGGGGTTCAGCCGCACATTGTTGAGGCGGTGCTGAACCATATTTCGGGCCACAAGGCCGGTGTGGCTGGTATCTACAACCGCGCCACCTACCTCCCAGAGAAGCGCCGGGCACTTGAGGCATGGTCGGAATACGTCATGTCGTTGGCCCGCTGATATGCGTGTCGCGCATGGCTGATATGCAACAAGCCGCACACTAAGGGAGGGGTAAGAGCCAGATCGCCAGTATTCATTGGGCTTTCTGGCTGTTGTTTTCGCTTATTGTTTGGGCGTGACAATAACTCTATAACTCTATTCTCTTGGTCCGTCAATTACTTTGTTTTGACTTGATATGCCTCGTGGATCATCTTCACCTCATCGTTAACGTCCGATGAGGATAAGCAAATGCAAACAGATTCCCTGGTCACATCTAAGACCGTTAAGCATAGGTTTGGTGACGTTTCAGACATGACCCTCTGGCGCTGGGTGAAAGACGGCAAGTTGCCGCAGCCAATCAAGATCAACAAGCGGAACTATTGGTGTGACAGCGCCATCACCGAAGCCATCGCCAAGTTGTCGGTGCTGGCGCAATGACCGCCCCCATGCTTCCCACCGTCCCGCCCATGCTTCCGCTGCGCCCGACCCCCGCGCCGATCCCGAGACCGATTGGGGGTGCGTGATGGACCGCGCCGACAACTGCGGGACATGCCGCAACTACAACGAAACGGCAGTCATAGGGATAAGCGGCGTTGGCGAGTGCCGCGCGGCACCGCCAAAATCCTATGAGCAACTACCGGCGAACACAGGATGGCCGAAGGTCTACCGGAATAGCTGGTGCGGTTGCCACAAGGATAAAGGGGGGCGTAATGAACGCCATCGGCCCTGAAAATGGAAAAGGGGCGACTGCAATCGCCCCCCTCCTAAAAAAATACTTGACCAGCGCAGACAATAACGAAAACGCCCCCCAGGATCAAGTTGAAATCGCGCTTCGCTATGCCGCCGCTGGTATGCCGGTTTTTCCGTGCGACCCGGCCACCAAGCGGCCCTTGACGCCCAACGGCTTCCACGATGCCACGACCGACCCGGCAATCATTCAGGCATGGTGGCTCCAATACCTTGGCGCCATGATCGGATGCCCGACAGGCGCCAAGAGCGGCATTTGGGTGTTCGACGTGGATGTTGATCCGACCAAGGGCAAGGACGGCGAAGCTTCGCTCGCTGCCCTGGTGAATGCGCATAGCCCACTGCCGTCAACGCGCATTCACCGCACCCCGAGTGGCGGGCGTCACTACATCTTTTCCATGCCTGTGGGGCAGGAGGTGCGGTGTTCGGCGAACGCTATCGGCCCCGGCCTCGACGTGCGCGGTGATGGTGGGTATGTGATCATGCCGGGTTCCATTCGAGAGGATGGTGCCGAATACACCGTGGTGCAGGATTGTGCGCCTGTCGCTGCGCCCGAGTGGTTGCTGAACCTGACGACGAGTAGCCGGGGGCAACCATCCCGTCCACTGCCAGTAGATGGCAAGATTGAAGAAGGCGGGCGCAATGACGCCTTGACCCGGCAGGCCGGTGCGTTGCGCAAGGTCGGTATGTCTGCCGGGCACATCCTTGACGCAATCCGCATCATCAACGCCACCAGATGCAACCCGGCGTTAGATGACGAAGAGGTGGTGGGGATTGTCCGATCCGTGGCGAGGTATGAACCGCAAGCGCCGATTTGGGAGGGATTTTCCGAGTCCGACCCGTCCACATTGATCCCCAGGCCTCCGGTTCCGCCGCGCTTCCGGCTTCTGACCTCTCGACAAGTGGACGATCTGCCCGCCGTGCCTGATCTGGTCCGGGGCGTCTTGCCCGCCCAAGGCATTGCAGCGATGTACGGACCAAGCATGTCGGGCAAGTCCTTCTTGCTACTCGACATGCTGGCATCCGTGGCGCTGGGGCTGGATTGGTTCGGGCATCGGGTTCGCCGCGCTGTCCCTGTCACCTATGTCGCCCTGGAAGGACAGGGCGGTATTCGTCGGCGCAAGATCGCACTGGAGGGGAAATATAATACCCTCCCCGAATCCTTTCGCTTCATGCTGTCCGGCGGGTTCGACATACGCAACGCTTCTGATCGGGCATCCCTGATTGAAGCCGTACAGGCCGTGAACGGCGGCGGCGGTATCGTGTGCATCGACACGCTGAATAACGCAGCCCCCGGTGCCGATGAAAATTCGAGCACAGATATGGGCGCGATGATCGGCGGTGCGAAGACGATCCAAAACGCATTGGGTGGTCTGGTGGTGCTGGTCCACCACACCGGGAAAGACCCCGGCAAAGGGTTGCGGGGGCATTCGTCCCTACTGGCCGCGCTGGATGCGGCAATCGTCGTCGAGCGCGATGGCTCAGACCGGCGGTGCTGGAAGATCGCCAAAGCCAAGGATGACGCCGACGACGCTACCCATGCATTTGTCTTGCGCCCTAAGATCGTTGGGGCGGATGAAGAGGGCACGGTCATTACCAGTTGCTGTGTTGATCCCCACCCCGATGGAACACCGGCAAAGACAAAGCCAAAGGGACCGCAGGGGGGTAATCAGCGTATTGCCTTCGATTGCCTTCGGGAAATTCTGAAGACCTCGCCGCACACCGGGCAGGGTGGCGCACCTGCCAATACTCCTTGCGTGACGATGAGCAGTTTGCATGAGGCATTAAAGGGACGCCTCCCCTGTGAACCTGATCGCGTTTGGGGCCGAACCAAGGAAGTACTCACGGGCTTGATTAACCGAGAGTGCGTAGTGATGCGCGAGGACTGGTTGTGGCTGCCCTGACCCCGGATGCACCCCGAATTCCCCGCACCCATAGGGTGCTTCGGTGATTTCGGGGAACGGGCACCCCGAATTCGGGGATTTCGGGGATTTCGGGGAAATATGGAGAATGAACGATGAGCGCTGATCCCTTCTATCAATCCGCCACCTGGAAGCGCCTACGTGCTGCCGTGCTGGTTCGTGATTCCCTGTGCAGGACACCGGGCTGTGGCGCCAAGGCAACCGAGGTTGACCACATTGTTGAACGCCGCCGTGGTGGCTCTGACGCGATGAGCAACCTTCGTGGCCTATGCCATCACTGTCATGGGCAACGCTCCCGTGGTGCTGAGCCTCGTGCTCGTGGTTGCCATGCTGATGGAAGTCCGCGTGATCCACGCCATTGGTGGAACAGTGGGAAATCGCTCGGGGCTGGGAGCGGAAACCGATGTGGGGTCACAGAAAAAGTTAGTTTCGGAATTTTTGATGGGGAGGGCGAATAATGGGACTTCGTGGCCCTGGTGCAAAAAAGCGAAAATTATCGCCTGCGCCCCAAATTACTGACGAAAATATAACAGTGCGGCCAGATTGGCGAGCCGAAAAATTGAGCCGTGCTGAACGGGTAATTCGTTTCATTGAAGGATTGACGATTACAGCCGGTAAAAATGCCGGGCAACCGTTCATTCTTCGTCCATGGCAAAAGGAAATTATCCAGGAAATTTACGCGACCGATGCCAACGGTAAGCGCAAAATTCGGCAGGGCGTGATTTCCCTTGGCCGAAAAAACGGAAAATCTGCAATCTGCGCCGCGCTCGCCCTGGTGCATCTGGTTGGCCCCGAGTCTGTTCCTCGTGGACAGGTCGTCTCTGCTGCTGCTGATCGGGGGCAAGCGGCCTTGATCTTCAATGAAGTAAAGGCATTTTCCGATGCTCACGAGGAAATCAGCGAACGCCTCGTTTTCCGCTCGCACAACAAAACAATTGAAGATGAACTGACCGGCAGCACCTATGCGGCGCTGTCTTCTGATGCCCGCAAGGCTCACGGTCTTTCACCGACGTTCGCTATTGCTGACGAGCTTGCGCAATGGCTTGGCCGCGATCTTCTCGACGCTTTGCGCACCGGGCAAGGTGCGCATAGTGAGCCGCTGTTGGTCTGCATTTCCACCCGCTCGCCTGATCCGGCCAATCCGCTGGAAGAACTGATTGAATACGGCAACCAAGTTGACGATCCGACATTCTTTTCCGTCATTTATTCCGCACCGATTGATGCCGATCCCTGGGACGAAAAGACTTGGGCAATGGCAAACCCGGCATTGGGTGATTTCCGCGACCTGGACGACGTTCGCATTCAGGCCAAGCAAGCCCAAGCGATTCCTTCGCTCGAAAGCGCGTTTAGAAGCTACGTGCTTAATCAGCAAATTGCCGTGGATGATAGATTTATTGGCCCCAATGAATGGGATGCGTGCAGCGGCACGGCTGAGGCATCGGGGCCATGCTATGGCGGGTTAGACCTTTCCAGCGGCGCGAATGACCTCACGGCCTTCAGTCTTTATTGGCCGGAAACGGGACGCCTCGACGTGTGGGGTTTTATCCCTGGCGAAGTGCTGACCCAAAAGAGCCACGAAGACCGGGCAGATTATGGGCTGTGGCATAACCAAAAACACATAGTGAAAATGCCGGGAAAGGCGATTGATCGCGCATGGCTTGGTGCCTGGATTGCCAGTAAAACCAACGCGCTTGACCTCCAATCTATCGCGTCTGACCGCTGGGGCCTTGCTGATCTGGAAACGGCGTGGGAACGCGAAGGGCTGTATTTGCCTCTCACTCCGATGGGAACAGGATTTAAAGATTCTAGTCCTGCCCTTCAGGCTTTCGAGGTGGCCGTTCTCGACACGAAAATAAAGCACGGCGGGAATCCGCTACTTCGCTGGGCTGTGGCAAACGTGGTGGTTGATACGGACCCTTCGGGTAACAGGAAGCCTGCGAAGAACCGATCCAGGGGAAGAATTGATCCGGCGGTTGCTGCAATTCAGGCTGTTTCTGCTGCATCTCGTGCGCCAGCTGTCGCAGATTGGTCTTTCACTGGCCTCGCTGTCTAGTATTGATCAAGTAAGCTAATAGTAGAAAGTGCTTGCGAAACGGTTGCTGTAGGCGTATGCCAGAGACTAACCGTGTCATCGCAAGGAACTAACTATGTCTATTCGCTCTCTTCAGGACCAGCGGGCCAAGATCATCAAGGAAATGCGCTCGCTTGCCGACGCTTCTGGCGCTGCCAACTTGTCGCCCGAGCAGGAAGCCCGGTTCGACACGCTGAAAACCGAGCTTGAAGGCGTCGAGACCCGCATGGGTCGCCAGACGCTCTTGGACGAGGCCGAACGCCGCGCCGCTGGGCAGGCCATCACCGGCAATGCTGATCGCCACCTTGACGCCGAGCTTCGCAACTTCTCGCTTGTCCGTGCCATCGGCGCCGCCGCTGGCCTGCCGGGCATTGACGGTGGGCGTGAGCGGGAAATCTCCGCCGAGCTTCGCCGCCGCACCGGGGACACCGGGGACGGCATCCTTATTCCCATGCAGGTGTTCGAGACCCGCGCTCAGACTGCCGGAAATGGCACCGCTGGCGGCTTCCTGGTGGGCACCGATCATCGTGATGATCTGTTCATTGACCGTTTGCGTTCGTCCCTGGTCACTTCCCGCCTGGGCGCTACCGTCATTTCCGGCCTGACTGGCCCGGTGGCGATTCCCAAGCGCAGCACGAGCACCACGGCCCAGTGGGTTGGTGAAAATCAGGATCTGGACGACTCGGACCAGTCGTTTGGCCAACTGAGCATGGCCCCCAAGCACGTTGGCATTCTGACCGAGATTTCCCGCCAGTTGCTCTTGCAGACCTCGAACGACATCGAACAACTGACCCGTGCCGACATGGCCGCTCAGTTGGCCGAAGCCGTTGACCTTGCCGCGATCAACGGAAATGGCGTCGGCAAGCCGCTGGGCATCCTTCAGACCGAGGGCATTGGCTCCGTTGACCTGTCTTCCGTGACTTGGGCCAAGGTGCTGGAGTTCATCGAAGACCTGGAAGTTGCCGACAGCGACGGCACGGCCTTCCTGACCCATCCGTCCGTCCGCAAGACGCTCCGTTCGACGCCAAAGGCTAAGGACGGCAGCGGCAATGCGCTGGATGCCAAAATGATCATGGAGGGCCGCAACATGCTGGCGGATTACCCCCTGATCGCCTCGACCCTGGTTCCCACCACCCTTGGCGGTGGCAGCGATTCGGCGCTTATTTTCGGCAAGTGGTCTGACATGATCATCGGGTATTGGGATACCTTCTCGATTCTGGTCAACCCCTACGGGGACGCCTACAAGAGGGGCGGCGTTCAGGTCCGGGCCATGCTTACCTGCGATACGGCGGTTCGCCACGCCAAATCCTTCAGCGCGGCCACGCTGTAATGGCCGCGACCATCGAGCGGCGCGGGGCTTTCGAGCTTCGCGCCGCCGGTGGCCGCAGGCTTGAGGGCTATGCCGCCACCTTCAACAGCCCCGCCCAAATCGGGCGCTTCAAGGAAATCATCAAGCCCGGTGCCTTCCGTTCGTCCCTGCTGGCGGGCAAGGATGTTCTCGCCCTGGTGGACCACCAGCCGGGCCAACTTCTCGCCCGTACCAGTGCGGGCACGCTTCGGCTGTCCGAGGATGCCAAGGGGCTGAAATTTGAAATCGACGTTCCGGCAACCACGTTGGGCAACGACATTCTTGCACTTGCCGAATCCCGCAACTTGGGCGGCATGTCGTTCGGTTTCCGCGTGACCGATGAGGCTTGGCCCAAAGGCGACATGCGGGAACTGCGGGCGGTGGACCTGATCGAAATTTCCGTTGTGCAGGCGTTTCCCGCCTATTCCGCGACTGAGATCAACGCCCGTTCCGCCGCCGCTGTGGGTGCCTCGCTGTCACGGGCACAGCGTTATATGGAGACCGTGCGATGAGCATTCTCGACCGTTTGGCCGGTGCCATCGGCTATGAACGTCGCGCGGCTGATCCTTCATGGTCCGCGCTCTCTGGCGGTGGCACCTTGGCATCTTCCGGTGCCTTGGTGAACGCCCGCACCTCGGAGAACCTGAGCACGGTTCTCGCCTGCGTGGGGGCTATTTCCTCTGCCCTGGCCTCGCTGCCCGCTTATTGTTATCGAGTGCTCCCTACTGGCCGTGAAGAGGACAGGGGACACCCCGTCGCCAAACTGACTCGGCGCCCGAACCATAATATGACGTGGCCCGACTGGGTGGAGTTCACCGTGTCCGAGGTGCTGCGATTTGGCAACGCCTTGTCGGTTATCGAGACAGACGGGACCGGGCAGCCGACCGCGCTTCGTCCCGTCCCGTGGCAGAATGTCCAGGTGATCTTGCTGCCTTCGGGCCGCTTGGCGTTCGATGTGATCCACATTGTTGGACCATTCGGCGGCACCGGTCAGCCGCGCCGCTATCTGGATAGCGAGGTGTTCCACCTCAAGGACCGGAGCGACGATGGCTTGCTTGGCCGCTCCCGGCTGTCCCGTGCCCCGGAAGTGCTGGGCAATGCCCTGGGTCTTCAGGAATATGTCGGGTCGATGTGGGCGAACCAAGCAACGCCCGGTGGCGTGGTGAAAATCGCCAGCCGCTTGGATCAGGCGCAATACACCACCTTGGCAGCGCGTTTTAACCAGAAGTATGCAGGCACCGGCAACGCCAAGAAAACCATGATCCTCGACAACGGGGCAGACTGGCAACCAATGTCCGTCTCTCCTGAAGACGCGGAAGTGTTGGCCTCTCGCCGGTTCAGCGTCGAGGAACTGTGCCGCTTGTTCCAGGTGCCGCCGCCGATTGTTCAGGACTACACCCACAACACATTCACCAATAGCGCCCAAGCAGCCCTGTGGTTCGCACAGTTCAGCTTGGCGACCTGGGCAACGAAGATTGAAGCGGAATTTGCGCGCTCTGTGTTCGTGGATGATACCCACCGGCTGGAAATCGACCTGAGCGGCTTGACCCGAGGCGACTGGGCCACACGGTGGCAAGCCTGGAAGATCGCCACCGATGGCGGGATTTTGGACGCCAACGAAATCCGCGAAATGGAAGGCTTCAACCCGCGCCCGGTGGCCGCGCCATGAGCGAGACGGCTTCCGTAGAAGTAACCGTCTTAAACATGGTCGCCGTAACGGGTGGCACCACACTCGCCCATGCCGACGTGTCGCTTCTGATCGCAGGCGTCGAGATCATTATCCGCAATCTGAAGGTTTCGCGCCTGCGTGGTGGCCGCTTGGGCGTCGAGTTGCCCACCACCCGCGATCCAGCGGGACGCTGGGCACCTTCGATGACGCTCCCTGAAGAACTGCACCGGCCCATCGCTTCGGCGGTGCTGGCGCATTATGGCTGCGGAAAAATGGTCTATTGAGCTTCCATGCCGTCGAGCATGGGCGGGGCTTAGTCGGATAGTCCCCCGCGCATCGAAAGCAACACCGACAGCCCGCAGCACCCTTTTATACCTAGGGGGGCGTGGCGGGCAAAACAAGCGGGCAGTCCTTTACGGGGCTGCCCGCTTTATTTATTCCGCTAATTCGGCCTCAATCGCAGCAATCACCCCTTGGAGCGTTGCAATCTCTTGAAGCATTTCCTTGCTAATGATCTTTTTGCCGTTCGTCAGTTCAATTAGAAGCTTGCCGCGCTGGCTCTTGTACGTAGCAAGCGCCCTTTTGAGATCGCCAGTCATTTCGCTTCCCCTTTTGTCATCAACCAGAACTCAGTGTACCATACTCAACCAAGCGCGCAAAAAGGGTGACAGGTGCGACATGTGTGATCTGAACAATCGGGAAATTAAGGCATTAAACCACTGCTGCTGGGATTCGCCTGAATCGCTTGATGCTTTTCCGGGAGCCGGTAAAAAGACGATCCAGGGGCTAATTGACAGGGGCTACCTGATCTATACCGAGAAGCCGGGATATACGCATGGCGAATACGTCGAGCTTAGCCCGGAAGGGAAGGCTGCATTGGATCGGTGTCGCTAGGATCTTACTGCCGCACCCGGCCCGTTTCGCGCCCTGTGGTATCGCGGATAATCCAGCCGTTCACATATGGCTCCACCGTGCCCACCTGCCGCCCGGTGCTGTCACGGATGATATAGCGTCCGTTCGTCCAAGGTTCGAGGCGTTGCCCCGGTGCTGGCATGGGTGGCGGTGCGGCTTGTTGGGCAAGCGCGGCGGGGGATATC
Organism: Magnetospirillum sp. 15-1; assembly: GCF_900184795.1. NCBI lineage: Bacteria > Pseudomonadati > Pseudomonadota > Alphaproteobacteria > Rhodospirillales > Rhodospirillaceae > Magnetospirillum > Magnetospirillum sp. 15-1. The sequence goes on from NZ_FXXN01000016.1 coordinate 25,415, forward strand.
AATAGCAGGATGATTATGAGGGTGCGCATTGCACCATGATGCCACGGTCACAGGGCGTTTCGCCATGGTCCGCATTTGGTGCCTACAGTGGTGCCTATTGGAAATCAGGAATGAATAAGGGGTCACGGAATGACCCGCAACCCCTTGAAATCATTGGTGCCGGTTGCAGGGCTCGAACCCGCGACCCCCTGATTACAAATCAGGTGCTCTACCAGCTGAGCTAAACCGGCGCTGGAGGGAAAATTAGAGGCGAATGCGGCTTGCCGCAAGGGGGGATCGGATCAGCCGGCGTTCGTGCGGAACGGCTCCTCGGCGCAGGTGGCGATCATCCCTCTCGCCGCATTTCGTAAAGGGCCACGGCGGCGGCGTTGGAGACGTTGAGGCTTTCCATCTCGCCGCACATGGGCAGGCGGACCAGATGGTCGCAATGCTCGCGGGTCAGGCGGCGCATGCCCTCGCCCTCGGCGCCCAGCACCAGCACCACCTTGCCGGACAGCTTGATCTCGGCCAGGGTCTTGGGGGCGTCGGCGGCCAGCCCGGCGGTCCAGAAGCCGGCCTTCTTCAGGTCTTCCAGGGCGCGGACCACGTTGGTGACGCGGACCAGCGGCATGCGTTCCAGGGCCCCCGAGGCCGACTTGGCCAGGGTGCCGGTCTCGTCGGGAGCGTGGCGGTCGGGGGCCACCACCGCCAGGGCGCCGAACGCCGCCGCCGAGCGCAGGATGGCGCCGACATTGTGGGGGTCGGTGACCTGGTCCAGCACCAGCACCAGGGCGGATGAGGCCATGTCGGCGGTGCGGATGATGTCCTCGATGGTGGTGGCGGGCAGCGGCTCGACCAGCAGGGCCACGCCCTGATGAACCGATCCGGGAGCCAGAAGCCGGTCGATCTCGGCCCGTTCCATGGCCTCGACCGGCACCTTGGTGGGGGGCAGGGCCTTGGCGGCTTCGGCGGTGGCCACCAGCCGGCGGACCCGCCGCTCGGGATTGGCCAGGGCGGCGTTCACCGCATGAATGCCGTAGAGCCAGATGGACGAGCCGCCGCCACCGCCGCCGCCTCGCGGGCCCTTGGCGGGGGATTCCCGGCGGTTCGGATGGGGGGCGCGACGCTCATCTCTCTTTTTCATGGGGCTCTCCTGTTGTCTCGGCATTTAACCCTCTCTTTTCGGATTGACAAGCCCCGTGAAATTCCCATAAGTACAGCCCTCCCGTCGCCCCGGCCAAAAGCCGGATGACGGTGTGGAGGGGTGGCCGAGCGGTTAATGGCAGCAGACTGTAAATCTGCCGACGAAAGTCTACGTAGGTTCAAATCCTGCCCCCTCCACCATTATCCCCCAGTCAGGCCGGATGTCCCGGTTGGGCCGGGTGCCCCAGGTCGGGCCGGATGACGGGGGAACGGTTTCTTCAGGTCGAGCACCAGGCGGTGCGGCCGTGCGGGACGAACTGGCGGGTGTAGCTCAATGGTAGAGCAACAGCCTTCCAAGCTGATGACGGGGGTTCGATTCCCCTCACCCGCTCCACTCCCCGCCGCCGTATCGACCGGGACCATGGTTTGACACATGCGGCAGTGTGCCGCGATCGGACGGGTTGAAAAATGGCCAAGGCTAAATTCGAGCGCAACAAGCCTCACTGCAACATCGGGACCATCGGTCACGTTGACCATGGCAAGACCTCGCTGACCGCGGCGATCACCAAGGTGCTGGCCGAGACCGGCGGCGCGACCTTCACCGCCTACGACCAGATCGACAAGGCGCCGGAAGAGAAGGCCCGCGGCATCACCATCTCGACCGCCCACGTCGAGTACGAGACCGCCAACCGCCACTACGCCCACGTGGACTGCCCCGGCCACGCCGACTATGTGAAGAACATGATCACCGGCGCGGCGCAGATGGACGGCGCCATCCTGGTGGTGTCGGCGGCCGACGGCCCCATGCCCCAGACCCGCGAGCACATCCTGCTGGCCCGTCAGGTCGGCGTGCCGGCCCTGGTGGTGTTCATGAACAAGTGCGACATGGTCGACGATCCCGAGCTGCTGGATCTGGTCGAGCTGGAAGTGCGCGAGCTGCTGAGCTCGTATGACTTCCCCGGCGACGACATTCCGATCGTGCGCGGTTCGGCTCTGTGCGCCCTGGAAGACAAGCAGCCGGAGATCGGCCGCGAGGCCATCCTGAAGCTGATGGCCGAGGTCGACGCCTACATCCCGCAGCCGGAGCGTCCGAAGGACAAGCCGTTCCTGATGCCGATCGAAGACGTGTTCTCGATCTCGGGCCGCGGCACCGTGGTGACCGGCCGCGTCGAGCGTGGCGTGGTCAAGGTGGGCGAGGAAGTCGAGATCGTCGGCATCAAGGCGACGGTCAAGACCACCTGCACCGGCGTTGAAATGTTCCGCAAGCTGCTCGATCAGGGTGAGGCCGGCGACAACATCGGCGCCCTGCTGCGCGGCACCAAGCGCGAGGACGTGGAGCGCGGCCAGGTTCTGGCGGCTCCGGGCTCCATCACGCCGCACACCAAGTTCGAGGCCGAGGCCTACATCCTGAACAAGGAAGAGGGCGGCCGTCATACTCCGTTCTTCACCAACTATCGTCCGCAGTTCTACTTCCGCACCACCGACGTCACCGGTGTGGTCGAGCTGCCGGAAGGCACCGAGATGGTGATGCCGGGCGATAACGTGAAGATGCACGTGACCCTGATCGCCCCGATCGCCATGGACCAGGGCCTGCGCTTCGCCATCCGCGAAGGCGGCCGTACCGTCGGCGCCGGCGTGGTCGCCAAGATCGTCGAGTAGTCTTCGGCGTCTGTTTTGGGAAGGGGCGTCCGGGCCTGAACCGGGCGCCCTTTCTGCATTCGGCGTCGGGCGGAGATGAATCTCGGGCTGCCCCGCCAAACGAGTCGAATCAGCCTTGCCACCCCAGGCGACTCTCTGTATAAGGCTGCCTTCGGCTTCGGCCTCATTCCGTAAGAGCGGCTTTGCCACAGGCTTAGCGGCTGACTGCGGGAGGCTCTTTGAATTTACTGTTTTCACCGATCGGCGCCCCGACGGGGCGCCTTTCCGATTTGACGGATGACTTGAACATGGAAAGCCAGAACATCCGCATCCGCCTCAAGGCGTTCGATCATCGCGTGCTGGATCAGTCCACCCGCGAGATCGTCAACACCGCCAAGAGGACCGGGGCGCAGGTGCGCGGTCCGATCCCGCTTCCCAGCCGGATCGAGAAGTTCACCGTGAACCGTAGCCCGCACATCGACAAGAAGTCGCGCGAGCAGTTCGAAATTCGGACTCACAAGCGGCTTCTGGATATCGTCGACCCGACCCCGCAGACCGTGGACGCGCTGATGAAGCTCGACCTGGCCGCTGGTGTCGACGTCGAGATCAAGCTCTAAGGAACCTAACAATGCGCTCTGGTCTCATCGCCCAGAAGGTCGGCATGACGAGGATCTTCACCGAGGATGGCACCCATGTGCCCGTCACCGTGCTGAAGGTCGACACCTGTCAGGTGGTCTCGACCCGCTCTGTGGAAAAGGACGGCTATGTTGCCGTTCAGCTTGGTGCCGGTACCGCCAAGGTGAAGAATGTGAGCAAGCCTGCTCGCGCCAACTTCGCCAAGGCCAAGGTCGAGCCCAAGAAGAAGCTGGTGGAATTCCGCGTGACCGCCGAGAACGTTCTCGATGTCGGCACCGAACTCTCCGCCGCCCATTTCATCCCCGGTCAGTACGTCGACGTGACCGGCACCACCATCGGCAAGGGCTTTGCCGGCGGTATGAAGCGCTGGAACTTCCGTGGCCTCGAAGCCACGCACGGCGTTTCGGTGTCGCACCGCTCGCACGGCTCCACCGGCCAGCGCCAGGACCCCGGCAAGGTGTTCAAGGGCAAGAAGATGGCCGGTCACATGGGCGATGAGCAGGTGACTACTCAGAACCTCACCGTGGTGTCCACCGACGCCGATCGCGGCCTGATCCTGGTTAAGGGTTCGGTTCCCGGTCACGAGGGGTCCTGGGTGCTCGTCCGCGACGCGGTGAAGCGCAAGCTGCCTGATGGCGTGCCGTTCCCGGCCGGCGTCAAGGCCGCGGCCTCGGCCGAGTAAAGGATCAAGGCGATGAAGACGAACGTAATCAGCCTGGACAACCAGACCGTCGGCGAGATCGAACTGGCCGACGAGATCTTCGCTCTGCCGGTGCGTGGGGACATTCTGTTCCGTGCCGTCAACTGGCAGCTGGCGAAGCGCCAGTCCGGCAATCACAAGACCAAGGGGATCAGCGAGATCTCCGGCACCACCAAGAAGCCGTTCGCCCAAAAGGGCGGTGGCCGTGCCCGTCAGGGCTCGCTGCGTTCCGCGCAGTTCCGTGGCGGCGCCACCATCTTCGGCCCGGTTGTGCGCTCCCACGCCCACGACCTGCCCAAGAAGGTCCGCAAGCTGGCTCTCAAGACCGCTCTGTCGGCCAAGGCCGCCGACGGCAAGCTGATCGTGGTGGACAATGCCACGGCCGGCTCGCCCAAGACCAAGGACCTGGCCGCTCGCATCGCGAAGCTGGGCCTGAGCTCGGTGCTGTTCATCGACGGCGCTGCCGTGGACGGCAACTTCGCTCTGGCCAGCCGCAACATCCCCTATGTGGATGTGCTGCCGCAGCAGGGCGCCAACGTCTACGACATCCTGCGCCGTGAAACCTTGGTTCTGACCAAGGATGCGGTCGCCGCCCTGGAGGCTCGCCTGAAATGAGCAAGCTCGTCATCAGCAAGGAGCGGATGTACGACGTCGTCCGCGCCCCCGTGATCACCGAAAAGGCGACCATGGGCTCCGAGTTCCGCCAGGTCACCTTCAAGGTGCCGCTGGATGCGACCAAGCCGGAGATCAAGGCCGCTGTCGAGGGTATTTTCGGGGTGAAGGTCACCGCCGTGAACACCCTGATCACCAAGGGCAAGGTCAAGCGCTTCCGCGGCCGTCCCGGCGTGCGTTCCGACGTCAAGAAGGCGGTCGTGACGCTGGCCGAGGGCCACTCCATCGACGTGACCACGGGAGTCTGACGCCATGGCACTGAAGACATTCAAGCCGACGACGCCGGGCCGCCGCCAGTTGGTCCTGGTCGATCGTTCCGAACTCTGGAAGGGCAAGCCCGAGAAGGGCCTGACCGAAGGCCTGCGCTCCAAGGGCGGCCGCAACAACACCGGTCGGATTACCGTCCGGTGGCGTGGCGGCGGGCACAAGCGCCGGTATCGCATCATCGACTTCAAGCGCAACAAGTTCGACGTTGCCGCCACGGTCGAGCGTCTGGAGTACGATCCCAACCGTACCGCCTTCATCGCCCTGGTCAGCTATGCCGACGGCGAGAAGGCCTACATCATCGCTCCGCAGCGTCTGGCGGTCGGTGATCAGGTGATCGCCTCCGAGAAGGCCGACATCAAGCCGGGCAACGCCATGCCGCTGAAGAACATCCCCGTTGGCACCATCGTGCACAACGTGGAGCTCAAGGTGGGCAAGGGTGGTCAGCTGGCCCGTTCGGCCGGTACCTACGTCCAGCTGGTGGGCAAGGATCAGGGCTACGCCCAGCTCCGTCTGTCCTCGGGCGAGCTGCGCATGGTTCGCGGTGAGTGCATGGCCACCATCGGTGCCGTGTCCAACCCGGACCAGCAGAACGTGTCGCTCGGCAAGGCCGGCCGCGCCGTGTGGATGGGCCGTCGCCCCTCCGTCCGCGGTGTCGCCATGAACCCGATCGATCACCCGCACGGCGGCGGCGAAGGCCGTACCTCGGGCGGCCGTCACCCGGTCACTCCGTGGGGCAAGCCGACCAAGGGCAAGAAGACTCGCAGCAACAAGAAGACGGACCGGCTCATCATGCGCCGCCGTCAGACTCAGTAGGAGGGGCTGAAAAATGGCTCGTTCCGTTTGGAAAGGCCCCTTCCTCGACGGCTACATGCTGGGAAAGGCCGACAAGGCCCGCGCCAGCGGCCGCAACGAGGTCATCAAGATCTGGTCGCGTCGTTCGACCATCCTGCCGCAGTTCGTGGGACTGACCTTTGGCGTCTACAACGGCCAGAAGTTCATCCCGGTGCTGGTGACCGAGAACATGATCGGACATAAGTTCGGTGAGTTCTCGCCCACCCGCACGTTCTACGGCCACGCGGTCGACAAGAAGGCGAAGAGGAAGTAAGCCATGGGCAAGAAACCCGCAGACAGGGTCCTGGCGGAGACCGAGGCCAAGGCTTTCCTGGCCACCATCCGCACCAGCCCGCGCAAGCTCAACCTGGTTGCCGAAAGCATCCGTGGTCTTAAGGCTGACGTGGCGCTGAACGCCCTGACCTTCTCGAAGCGGCGCATCGCTGTCATCGTGCGGTCGGTGCTGCAGTCCGCCATCGCCAACGCCGAGAACAACCACCAGCTCGACGTTGACCGTCTCTATGTCGCCGAAGCCCACGTGGGCAAGGCCATGGTGATGAAGCGTTGGAAGGCGCGTGCCCGTGGCCGCGTCGGCCGGATCGAGAAGCCGTTCAGCAATCTGACCGTCATCGTGCGCGAACGCGCCGAAGCGGCGGGGGAGTAAGCAGATGGGTCAGAAAGTCAATCCGATCGGCCTGCGCGTCGGCATCAACCGCACCTGGGACTCCCGGTGGTTCGCGGACGAGACCTACGCCAAGCTGCTTCATGAAGACCTGAAGCTCCGTAAGTACCTGCGCGAGAAGCTGGCCCAGGCCGGTGTGTCGCGCGTGGTCATCGAGCGTCCGGCCAAGAAGGCCCGCATCACCATCCATACCGCCCGTCCGGGCGTGGTGATCGGCAAGAAGGGCGCGGACATCGAGGTGCTGCGCAAGGAACTCTCGAAGATGACCGGTGGCGAGGTTCACCTCAACATCGTCGAGATCCGCAAGCCGGAACTGGATGCCCAGCTGGTGGCCGAGTCCATCGCCCAGCAGCTCGAGCGCCGTGTCGCCTTCCGTCGCGCCATGAAGCGCGCCGTGCAGTCGGCCATGCGTCTGGGCGCCCAGGGCATTCGTATCAACTGCTCCGGCCGTCTGGGTGGCGCTGAAATCGCCCGCATGGAGTGGTACCGCGAAGGCCGCGTTCCGCTGCACACGCTGCGTGCCGATGTGGATTATGGCGTGGGCACCGCCCGCACCACCTACGGCACCTGCGGCGTCAAGGTTTGGGTGTTCAAGGGCGAGATCCTCGCTCATGACCCCATGGCCCAGGACAAGCGGGCTGCGGGCGAAACCGCCCCGGCCGGCCGTTGATCGAGAAGGGTTTGAGAGATGCTTTCGCCCAAGCGCACTAAATTCCGCAAGGCCCACAAGGGTCGGATCAAGGGAGTGACCAAGGGTGGCTCCGCCTTGAATTTCGGCGCCTATGGCCTCAAGGCTCTGGAGCCCGAGCGGATCACCGCCCGCCAGATCGAGGCCGCCCGTCGTGCCCTGACCCGTCACATGAAGCGTCAGGGCCGCGTGTGGATCCGCATTTTCCCGGATCTGCCGGTCTCGTCCAAGCCTGCCGAAGTCCGCATGGGCTCCGGTAAGGGCGCGCCCGAGTTCTGGACCGCCCGCGTGGCTCCCGGCCGTATCCTCTTCGAAGTGGATGGCGTCGCCGAGGAAATCGCCCGTCACGGTTTTGCCCTGGCCGCTGCCAAGCTGCCGATCAAGACCAAGTTCATTTCTCGGATCGGGGATATCTAGCCATGGCGACCAAGGCTGCCGATCTGCGCCAGAAGAGTGTTGACCAGCTCAAGGAGCAGGTCATTGCGCTCAAGAAGGAGCAGTTCAATCTTCGCTTCCAGCGGGCCTCCGGCCAGTTGGAGAACACCGCCCGGGTGCGTGCCGTGCGTCGCGAGATCGCGACCATCAAGACGCTGCTCGGCGAGCGCGCCAAAAGCGCGTCCTAAGGAGGCCCATTCAAATGCCGAAGCGCATTCTTCAGGGCGTCGTGGTGAGCGACAAGATGGAAAAGACCGTGGTGGTCAGCGTCGAGCGGCGCGTGATGCACCCGATCTACAAGAAGTTCATCCGTCGTTCCAAGAAGTACCACGCCCACGACGAGAACAACGTTTTCAAGGCCGGCGACACCATCCGCATCCGCGAATGCGCGCCGATCTCGAAGACCAAGTGCTGGGAAGTGATCGTCGAGCCCCAGGCTTGACGGTCGCGAACTGGAAATAAGGAAGAGACATCATGATCCAGATGCAAACCAACCTGGACGTCGCCGATAATTCGGGTGCCCGCCGGGTGCAGTGCATCAAGGTGTTGGGCGGCTCGCACCGGACCATCGCCACGGTGGGCGACGTCATCGTCGTTTCCATCAAGGAGGCGATTCCGCGTGGCCGCGTGAAGAAGGGTGACGTGCATCGCGCCGTCATCGTTCGTACCGCCAAGGAAATCCGTCGCGCCGACGGTTCCGCGATCCGGTTCGACACCAATGCAGCCGTCCTGATCAACAAGCAGGGCGAACCGATCGGCACCCGTATTTTTGGGCCCGTCACTCGTGAGCTTCGCGGTAAGAAGTTCATGAAGATCATCTCTCTGGCTCCGGAGGTCCTCTAATCATGGCTTCCATGAACGTTAAGAAGGGTGACCGGGTCGTCGTCCTCGCCGGCAAGGACAAGGGCAAGAAGGGCGAAGTCATCGCCGCCATGCCGTCCGAGCAGCGCGTCATCGTCCAGGGCGTGAACCTGGTGAAGCGCCACACCCGTCCGTCCGCCACCCAGCAGGGCGGCATCGTGGAGAAGGAGGCGTCGATCCACGTCTCCAACGTCGCCCACGAAGACCCCAAGGACGGCAAGGCGACCCGCATCGGTCACAAGATCCTCGAAGACGGTCGGAAGGTGCGCGTCGCGCGTCGTTCCGGCGAAGTCATCGACCGGTAAGCCGAAGGAACAGACAGATGGCACGTCTGCGTAAGCACTATGATACGGTCGTCAAGCCCGCCCTGCAGAAGGAGTTCAACTACGCGAACCCCATGCAGGTGCCGAAGCTCGAGAAGATCGTGATCAACATGGGCGTCGGTGAAGCCGCCCAGGATTCCAAGAAGATCGAGTCGGCCCTCGCCGAAATGACCCTGATCTCCGGCCAGAAGCCGGTCAGCACCAAGGCCAAGATGTCCATCGCCCAGTTCAAGCTGCGCGAAGGTCAGGTCGTGGGCTGCAAGGTCACCCTGCGGGCCGAACGGATGTACGAATTCCTCGACCGCCTGATCAACATCGCCTTGCCGCGCGTTCGCGACTTCCGCGGCGTTCCGGGCAAGAGCTTCGATGGCCGCGGCAATTACTCGCTGGGCCTGAAAGAGCAGATCGTCTTCCCCGAAATCGACTACGACAAGGTCGAGACCATTCGGGGCATGGACATCATCTTCGTCACCACGGCCAAGTCCAACGAGGAGGCCAAGGCTCTCCTCAAGGGCTTCGACATGCCGTTCGTGGCCTGATTGGAGATTTAGGCAATGGCTAAGATCAGCTCGGTCGAGCGCAACAAGAAGCGTGAGCGTATGGCGGCCCAGTTCGCCGCCCGCCGCGCCAAGTTGAAGGCGATCGCCAACAACCGTGAAGCCAGCCCGGAGGAGCGCTTCGAAGCCTCCCTGAAGCTGGCGGAGCTGCCCCGCAACTCGGCCAAGATTCGCGTGCGTCTGCGCTGCGAAGTCACCGGCCGTTCGCGCGGCAACTATCGCAAGTTCAAGCTGTGCCGGAATAAGCTTCGCGAGCTCGCCTCGCAGGGCCAGATTCCCGGCATGGTCAAGTCCAGCTGGTAAGGGAGGACGATCCATGTCCATGACCGATCCTCTCGGCGATCTGCTCACCCGTATTCGCAACGGGCAGCGGGCCAACAAGTCCACCGTTGTTTCGCCGGCGTCCAGCCTGCGCGCCAACGTTCTCGAGGTGCTGAAGCGTGAAGGCTACATCCGCGGTTATTCGCGGAGTGAGCTGCGTCCGGGCATTGCCCAGCTCAGCATCGAACTGAAGTATCACGAGGGCCAGCCGGTTATCCGGGAAATCTCGCGCGTGTCCACTCCCGGCCGCCGCGTGTATTCCAAGATCGCCGACCTTCGCCGCGTCGCCAACGGGCTGGGGATCACCATCCTCTCGACCCCGCGCGGCGTCATGTCCGACTCTGAGGCTCGTACTCAGAACGTCGGCGGCGAAGTCCTCTGCGAAGTGTTCTAACGGAGGGCCGCAACATGTCGCGAGTCGGCAAATATCCCGTCTCGGTGCCGTCGGGCGTTACCGTTCAGATCACCGGACCCGAAGTCACCGTCAAGGGCAAGCTGGGTGAGTCGAAGCTCACCCTCAGGGACAACATCGAGGTCACCCTCGACGGCAACCTGATCTGGGTGAAGCCCAAGAACGAAACCAAGCATGCCCGCATGATGTGGGGAACCACCCGTGCGCACCTGAACAACATGGTCAAGGGTGTGTCCGAGGGTTTCACCGTCAATCTCGAGATCAACGGCGTCGGTTACCGCGCCGCGGTCGAGGGCAAGTCGCTGAAGCTGCAGCTCGGCTATTCGCACGACATCGAATATCCGATCCCGGCCGATGTCACTATGAAGTGCGAGAAGCCTACCGCTATCTCGATCTCCGGCCGCGATAAGCGTCAGGTCGGCCAGATCGCGGCGGAAATCCGCGCTTTCCGTGGTCCCGAGCCCTACAAGGGCAAGGGTATCAAGTATGAAACCGAGACTATCCTCCGCAAGGAAGGTAAGAAGAAGTAAGGGGCTCCGCCATGATGACGCCGAAGAATCTTTTCGAGCGCCGCAAGCGGCGCGCCCGCCAGAGCATCAAGCAGAAGGGCAACGGTCGTATCCGTCTGTCCGTCTTCCGCTCCGGCAAGAATATCTACGTCCAGGTGATCGACGACCTCAATGGCGTCACCCTGGCCGCCGCCTCGACGCTCGACAAGGAGCTGAAGGGCAATTTGAAGACCGGCGCCGACAAGGGGGCTGCGGCCGCCGTCGGCAAGCTGATCGCCGAGCGGGCCAAGGCGGCCGGCATCACCGAGGTGGTGTTCGACCGCGGCGGCTACATGTTCCACGGCCGGGTCAAGGCCCTGGCCGATGCGGCCCGCGAAGGCGGCCTGTCTTTCTGAGGATGATGAGCAATGGCACGTACTCCCTCTTCTGATCGTCCCGAGCGCGGCCGCGGCGGTGAACGCGGCGATCGGCCCAACCGTGGTCGCGGCGGCGCCGAACAGACCCCGCGTGAGCGCGAGGAATCTGAATTCGTCGACAAGCTGGTTCACATCAACCGCGTCGCCAAGGTGGTGAAGGGTGGCCGTCGCTTCGCCTTCGCCGCTCTGGTCGTGGTGGGTGATGCCAAGGGCCGCGTCGGCTGCGGCTCGGGCAAGGCCCGCGAGGTTCCGGAAGCCATCCGCAAGGCCACTGAACAGGCCAAGCGCAACATGATCAAGATCGCACTGCGCGAGGGTCGCACCCTGCATCATGACGCCTTCGGCCACTTCGGTGCCGGCCGCGTCATCCTGCGGGCCGCCCCGGCCGGTACCGGCATCATCGCCGGCGGCCCGATGCGCGCCGTGTTCGAGACCATGGGTGTCCAGGACGTCGTGGCCAAGTGCCTCGGCACCTCCAACCCGCACAACATGATCAAGGCGACCTTCGACGCCCTGATCAACCTGGCTTCTCCCCGCCATGTTGCCGCCAAGCGCGGCAAGAAGGTGGGCGAGATCATCGGTCGTCGCGACGGTGCCGCCGCCGCGGCCGCCGCCGGCGCTTGATCGGGAGGACATTGAATATGGCCGCCAAGCAGAAGACCGCCGCCAAGTCGACCGTCAAGGTCACTCAGATCGGCAGCCCGATCGGCCGTCCGGCCGACCAGGGTGCCACTCTGATCGGCCTGGGCCTGGGCAAGATGCATCGCACCCGTGAGCTGGAGGATACTCCGGCGGTGCGCGGCATGATCACCAAGGTCCGCCACCTGGTGCGCGTGGAAGAATAGAACATCCGGAGGCCGGAGCTTGAAAGCTCCGGCCGACCGTGACGAGGACGAAAAGAAATGAAGCTCAACGAACTTCGCGACAACGAGGGCGCGCGCTATCAGTCGAAGCGCCTCGGCCGTGGCATCGGCTCCGGCAAGGGCAAGACTTCGGGCAAGGGCGTGAAGGGTCAGACCTCGCGCACCGGCGTGGCGATCAACGGCTTCGAAGGCGGTCAGATGCCCATCTACCGTCGTCTGCCCAAGCGCGGGTTCCACAACCCGAACGCCAAGCACTTCGCCGTGATCAATCTCGGCCGCCTGCAGAAGGCGATCGACGAGAAGCGCATCGATGCCAAGAAGCCCATCAACGCCGAGGCCCTGGCGGCCGCCGGTCTGATCGGCAAGGTCCTGGACGGCGTTCGCCTGCTGGGTCATGGCGAGATCAAGGCCAAGGTCACCATCGAAGTGACCGGCGCCTCGGCCGCGGCCATCGCCGCCGTCGAGAAGGCCGGCGGTTCGGTAACCGTGGCTGCGCCCAAGGCTTCCGCCGAAGGCTGAAGCGGTGGGGGGCCGCAAGGCTCCTTCAACCCTTCACGCGTCGAATCCCAGACCCGGGTCGGTTGACCCGGGTCAAGGGCTGGATCAAGGATTTGTGGTGCGGTGCCATGCCCTGGAACAGGGCGTCCCGCCCCCGCCACCGAACCCCGGAGTAAGGCATGGCCTCCGCTGCCGAGCAGCTCGCCGCGAATCTGAACTTTGGCGTTCTCGCCAAGGCCACCGATCTCAAGAAGCGCATCTGGTTCACCCTGTGGGCGCTGGTCGTCTACCGTCTGGGCACCTGGATCCCCATGCCGGGTGTCGATCCGCATGTGCTCGGCGATCTGTTCAAGCAGTCGGGTGGCGGCATGCTCGGCATGTTCGACATGCTGGCCGGCGGTGCGCTGCACCGTATGACCATCTTCGCGCTGAACATCATGCCGTACATCTCGGCCTCCATCATCCTCCAGCTGATGACCACGGTCATCCCGTCGCTGGAAGCGGTGAAGAAGGAAGGCGAGGCCGGCCGCAAGAAGATCAACCAGTACACCCGCTATCTCACCGTGGTCATCGCGGTGATGCAGGCCTACGGCATCGCCGTCGGTCTCGAGGGCATGACCAGCTCGCGCGGCAGCGCGGTAATGATGGATAGCCATCTGCTGTTCCGCTTCTCGACCGTCGTGACGCTGACCGGCGGCACCTTGTTCCTGATGTGGCTGGGCGAGCAGATCACCGCGCGCGGCATCGGCCAGGGCACCTCGCTGATCATCATGGCCGGCATCGTGGCCGAACTGCCCGCCGCCATCAGCAACACCCTGGAGCTGGGCCGCACCGGCGCGCTTCCCGTGCTGGTGATCATCGGCATCCTGATCATGAGCGTGGCGGTCATCGCCTTCATCGTCTTCATGGAGCGCGCCCAGCGCCGGATCATCGTCCAGTATCCGAAGCGCCAGGTGGGCAACAAGATGTTCGGCGGCGAGTCCTCGCACCTGCCGCTCAAGGTCAACACCTCGGGCGTGATTCCGCCGATCTTCGCCAGCTCGATCCTGCTGATGCCGGTGACCATCGCCCAGTTCGCGGCGGCCGGCGGGCCGGAGTGGCTGACCACCTTCACCGCCCTGATGGGCCGTGGGCAGCCAGCTTACATCGTGCTGTATCTCAGCCTGATCGTCTTCTTCTCGTTCTTCTACACCGCCGTGGTCTTCAACCCGGTGGATACCGCCGAGAATCTGAAGAAGTATGGCGGCTTCGTGCCGGGCATCCGTCCGGGCAAGAACACCTCCGATTATCTCGACTACGTTCTGACCCGGTTGACCGTGGTGGGCGCGGCCTATCTGTCGGCTCTGTCCATCCTGCCGGAACTGCTGATCAGCAAGTTCTCGGTGCCGTTCTACTTCGGCGGCACCTCGCTGCTGATCGTGGTGTCGGTGACCATGGATACCGTGGCTCAGGTCCAGTCGCATCTGCTTGCGCACCAGTACGAGGGACTCATCAAGAAGTCCCGGCTGCGCGGGCGGCGTTAACTGCCAAGAATGAGGGGACATCCGATGAATCTCGTTTTGTTGGGCCCGCCGGGCGGCGGCAAGGGAACCCAGGCCAAGCGTCTTCAGGACAAGTACGGCCTGGTCCAGCTCTCCACCGGCGACATGCTGCGCGCCGCCGTGGCCTCCGGCTCGGAAGTGGGCAAGAAGGCCAAGGCCGTGATGGATGCCGGCCAGCTGGTGTCCGACGAGATCGTCATCGCCATCATCGATGAGCGCCTGGACCAGCCTGACGTGGCCAAGGGCGCCATCTTCGACGGTTTCCCCCGTACCGTGGCGCAGGCCGAGGCTCTGGACGCCATGATGGCGAAGAAGGGCAAGAAGCTGGATTTCGCCATCGAGATCCGTGTTCCCGACGCCTATATCGTCGAGCGGATCACCGGCCGCTATACCTGCGCCAAGTGCGGCGCCGGCTATCACGACAAGTTTCAGCTGCCCAAGGTCGCCGGCAAGTGCGATTCTTGTGGCGGCACCGAGTTCGCTCGCCGTCCGGACGACAATGTCGACACCGTGACCAAGCGTCTCGACGCCTACCACGCCCAGACCGCTCCGCTGCTGCCCTATTACGACAAGAAGGGCTCTTTGAAGCTGGTTGACGGCACCCAGGACATTGCCGACGTGACCAAGGCCCTCGAAGGGATTCTGGACGCGGCGAAGTAATGTGTTTCCATAGGGCGAGACGGTTGACTCTTGATCGAATCGCCCTATAATCCCGCACCTTCGGTTTCCCCCGTCATGGGCGAGGCCAGGGGCGCGTTTTTGGTTAACGGCTCCGGGTCATCTCGTGGCGCGGTCTTTTATCTAGTGAAGGAGTAACCAGCTTTGGCTCGTATCGCTGGCGTCAATATTCCGACGAATAAGCGCGTTCTGATCGCGCTGACCTACATTCATGGCATCGGTCGCGCCAAGGCGGCGGAGATCACCACCTCGCTGGGCATCCCCGCCGAGCGTCGTGTCAATCAGCTGACCGACGACGAAGTGCTCAAGATTCGTGAGCTCATCGATCGCGACTTCCAGGTCGAAGGCGACCTGCGTCGTTCGGTGGCCATGAACATCAAGCGTCTGATGGATCTGGGCTGCTATCGCGGCCTGCGCCATCGCCGTGGCCTGCCGGTCCACGGTCAGCGGACCCACACGAATGCCCGTACCCGCAAGGGTCCGGCCAAGCCGATTGCCGGCAAGAAGAAAGTTACCAAGTAAGGAACACCTCCGATGGCTAAGCCCGCTGCTGCCGCGCGTCCCCGTCGCCGCGAGCGCAAGAACATCACCTCGGGCGTGGCGCATGTGAATGCCACGTTCAACAACACCATGATCACCATCACCGATGCCCAGGGCAATACCATCTCCTGGTCGTCGGCCGGCATGCAGGGCTTCAAGGGCTCGCGCAAGTCGACCCCGTATGCCGCCCAGGTGGCTGCCGAAGACGCGGGCCGCAAGGCGTCCGAGCACGGCATGCGCACCCTGGAGGTCGAGGTGAAGGGTCCGGGTGCTGGCCGCGAATCGGCTCTGCGCGCTCTGCAGGCCGTGGGCTTCCAGATCACTTCGATCCGCGACGTCACGCCGATCCCGCACAACGGGTGCCGGCCGCGCAAGCGCCGTCGCGTCTGATCGGGTTTCCTTGGAATGGGATGCCGCCGGCTTCCTCGTATGAGGAGGTTCGGCGGCACGCCCGTTTCCGTTTTCCTTTGTTCAGCATGAGGTCACGCTCGTGATTCAGAAGAACTGGCAGGAACTGATTAAGCCCAACAAGCTCCATGTGGAGCCTGGGGCCGATGCCCAGCGCACCGCCACCGTGGTCGCCGAACCGCTGGAACGCGGCTTCGGTATGACTCTCGGCAATTCCCTGCGCCGTGTGCTGCTGTCGTCGCTGCAGGGCGCCGCCGTCACCGCCATCCAGATTGACGGAGTTCTGCATGAATTCTCGTCGATCCCCGGCGTGCGCGAGGACGTCACCGACATCATCCTCAATATCAAGACCCTCGGCCTGCGCATGCATGGCGAAGGGCCCAAGCGGATGCACCTGCGGGCCGTCGGCCCCGGCGAAGTCACCGCCGGCCTGATCGAAGTCGGTCACGATATCGAGATCATGGACCCCGAACTGGTGCTGTGCACCCTGGACGAGGGCGCCAAGCTGAACATCGAGTTCACGGTCGAGACCGGCAAGGGTTATGTCCCCGCCTCGCAGAACCGTCCCGAGGATTCGCCGATCGGTCTCATTCCGATCGACGCCATCTTCTCGCCGGTGCGCAAGGTCGCCTACAAGGTGGAAAACACCCGCGTGGGCCAGGTCACCGACTACGACAAGCTGTCCATGACCGTCGAGACCAACGGCGCGGTCACTCCGGATGACGCCGTGGCCCTGGCCGCCCGCATCCTGCAGGATCAGCTGCAGCTGTTCATCAACTTCGAGGAGCCCACCGCGGTCGTCGAGGAAGAGAAGAAGGACGAACTGCCCTTCAATAAGAACCTGCTGCGCAAGGTCGACGAGCTGGAGCTTTCGGTCCGCTCGGCCAACTGCCTGAAGAACGACAACATCATCTACATCGGCGACCTGGTCCAGAAGACCGAGGCCGAGATGCTGCGTACTCCCAATTTCGGTCGCAAGTCGCTGAACGAGATCAAGGAAGTGCTGGCTCAGATGGGTCTGCATCTGGGCATGGAAATTGCCAATTGGCCGCCCGAGAATATCGAAGAGCTGGCCAAGAAGCTGGAAGAGCCCTACTGACTTGTTTCCGGCGCGACATTGACCGCCCCACCAGCCCCAATGTCGCGCCGTAAGCTTTTTTGAGGACCAGTCCGGTCCACCCGCTCGTTCTCCCATGATGGTGGCGATGCGGTACGACAATCGGTCTCGCCCGGCGAGGCCAAGCGACGAGGAGAGTTGTTATGCGTCATGGTATGTCCGGCCGTAAGCTGAACCGCGACAAGTCGGCCCGTAAGGCCCTGTTCGTCAGCTTGTCCAATGCGCTGTTGAAGCACGAGCAGATCAAGACCACCCTGCCCAAGGCCAAGGACCTGCGTCCGGTGGTCGAGAAGCTGATCACGCTGGGCAAGCGCGGCGACCTGCACGCCCGCCGCCAGGCCTATGCCTTCCTGCGCGACGACAAGGTGGTCGCCAAGCTGTTCGCCGTGATCGGCGAGCGCTACAAGACCCGCAACGGCGGCTATTGCCGCGTGCTGAAGGCCGGCTTCCGCTACGGCGATTGCGCCCCCATGGCCATCATCGAGCTGGTTGATCGCGACCCCACCGCCAAGGGCACCGACTCCGGTCCGACCGCCGACAAGAAGGCCGATGCCGACGAAGAGTAAATCTCTTCCGGTATCCGGGAACTGACGAAGGGGCCGTCCCGCGAGGGGCGGCCCCTTTCGTTTCGGCGGCCGGCTTTTCCGTGACAGATGCCGGCCCTTCCGTGACAGATGCCGGCCCTTCCGTGACAGATGATCGTGGTTGAAGGGCCAGGAAATGATATCTGTATCGGGAACGATTTTGCCCGTCGGGTGCTGGAGGACGAAATGGCCGTTGTGATGGGTATGCCACCTGCCGACCGCGAGGCGATTTTCAATCGGGTCCTGGAATTGACGCGGGGCGGAGCCCATCAGGAGGTGGTGGACCTGTGCAGCGGTCTCCAGGACACCATTGCCGCCGATGCCGGCATCCTGTCCCTCTGGGGCATGGCGTGCTTTCACCTTGAGCGCATTGGGGCGGCGGCCGAGCTGTTTCGGAGGGCGCTGGACGCCGCGCCGGAGGACCGCCAGATCCGCCACAACCTGTCCGTCGCGCTGGTCCGCAGCGGCCGGGCGGAAGAGGCGGTGGCCATGTTCGCTACCCGCGCGGCCCCCTGGGACGGCAGGGCGGAGGACAGCCTGCCGGTCCCAACATTGGATGCCATTTCCGAGGACTACGACGGCAACCCCCTGCATCAGTATTTCAGCCAGCGTCTGCTGAGCCTTTATCAGGGGGCTTTTCCGGGCCGTCGCTTGCGCCGCGTGCTGGAACTCGGCGTCGGAACCGGCCTGCTGGGGACCCGGCTGCCCGCCTCCGCCACCACGGTGACCGGCATCGAACTGTCGCCGGCCATGATCGCCAAGGCGCGGGAGCGCAAGATTTACGATCAGCTGGTCGAAGGCCGTCTTCCCGGCGTCCTGGAGACGCTGGACGGACCGTTCGAATCCATCCTGTCATCCTGCGTGATGTGTTACTTCGCCGATCTGGAGCCGTTCTTCCGTCATGCGGCCAGGCTTCTGACCGCCGACGGTGCCTTCCTCTTCTCGGTCGACCCCCTGGACGACGCGGGCGAGATCGGGGTTACCGGCCCGGGGGAATACGCCCACAGCCGGCCCTATCTGCGACGGGTGGCGGAGGCCAGCGGCTTTCGCACGGTGGCCATGGAAATCGATGTGCACCGGGGAGCCCCCGGCTTCTGGTGCGCCTTCAAGAAGGGCTGAGCAGCCCCAGGAAGCGGGCCGCCGCCTCTATATCGCCCCTGAGCTCGGCGCGGCGGTCGGCGGCTTCCCAATCCTCGCCCCACAGCTCGATCTGGTAGGTCTCGTCGGTCTGGGAGGCCTGGAACGCCGCTTCGGCGTCCAGGCGGCCCTCGGCCAGGGCAAGGCCCAAAATCAACGAGCCCATGGCGGCGGTGGCCGACTGAATGGCGGTCAGCCGCCAGTCGTCGTAGGACTCCACATGGCGCCGCAGGGCGGCCAGCGCCCCGGCGGGCTGGGCCACGGCGGTCAGGCCGGTGGTGGTGACCAGCGGCGCGTCCAGGGTCTGGGCGGCCCAATCCAGCAAAGGCTGCCAGGCGGCGGTCTGGCGTGCCGCCAGATCGGCCGGAATCTCGGCGCGATAGCACAGCAGATCAGTGCCGGCATAGTTCATCAACTGCTCGGTGATGTGGGGGCGCTCGGGGCCGACCCGGTCGAGCGCGGTGCTGGCCAACTGGGTCATGGGCATGGAGGAGGGCAGAACCTGCTCGCCCTGGCTGCGCCATTCCTCGGCGATGGCCTCGGCCAGCGTCCGGGAGGTGACGGCAAGAGCGCGGGCACCGGGGGTCTTGATGGCCTTGCCGTCCAACAGGATGGAGAACCCATGGTCGCCGGCCTGGGTGGCGGCATCCTTGTAGAAACGCTTGATGGACTTGAGCACGGGAACGAAGCCTTCACGAAACGGGAGTGTTGTTCAGCGGGCGAGGCGGCGAGCCTGGGCGGTGCGGCAGGGAGTGGCATCGGCCTGGGCTCGGCCGGCTCCTTCCGCAGTGACGATCGGCGCGCCGAGAATGCCCTTGATCTTCTGGGGCGGAGCGCTGCGGCTGGCGACGGTGACATCCAGGGCTTCGGTCCGCAGATCGATGCTGCCGAAGGCCATGGCGCCGGAGCCGGCGGTCTCCACGCCAAGGCCGCGGTCGAGGCTGACCAACCCGGCCTTGACCGGAAGGCGGGCCGCCAGACAGCGCAGATGCAGGCCGTCGGCTTCCCGGGCGCCGGCATCCACGTCGCGGGCCAGGCGGGCGGGAAGATCGCCCCAACTGTTCTGGGCCAGCACCACCTCGCCCAGGGTAACCGCGAGGCTGCCCTCGGCGGTGCCGGCCATGGTCCGGATATTGGCGCCCTGGGCCTTGAGGTCGAGGACGAAGTCGGCCTTGGCTCCCTTCAGGGCGCCGCCGGTCAGGAGGGCGGGGTCGACGCCGCCGCCGCTCAGGCGCAGCGCCAGGGTGGGAACCTTGGCCGCGGCGTCCAGCCTGACCTCGCCGGTCAGCCTTCCCTCTCCGGCGCGGGCGGCGAAGGCCTCCAGCGCCAGCCGCCCCGCCGTCATGCGTAATTCGCCCACGGCGTCGGCCAGGGTGGTCTGCCCCACCTGCAGGCGGGCGGCGGTCAGGGACAGAGCGGCATCCATGTCCTTGATCAGATCAAGCGCCAGGGGCTCGACACCGAGGATGCGGCCGTCATCGATGGGAATGGCCGGGCGCTGCGGCTGCGAGGACTGGGACGGGGCGCCGGCCCGGGGGGGCGGCAGGGCGAAATCCCCCAGATTCAACTGGGCGGCGGCCAGACGGCCATACAGACGCGGGCGCGGCGCCAGCACCAGGGACAGCTCCCCGGCCAGATCGCTCTTGCCCAGGTTGCTCTTCAGGCCGGTGAGGCGCCAGCCGTTCTCGATGTCGGCCAGCCGGGCCGACAGCTTGACCGGTCCGGCATTGGGCAGGTCGAGGCCCAGCATGCGCATGGCGCCGCTCAGGGATTCGGCTTCCAGGCCGAAGGCCAGATCCACTCCCCCCAGCCCCAGGGCATCGGCCACTTGCCCCTTGGCGGTGATCAACTGGGACTCGCGGCGGCCGATGACGGCGTCGATATCGGACAGGGCGAGCGGGCCGGCGGCATCATTGACGTGGGCTACCAGCTTGAAGGGGCCGAAGGCCTGGGGGGCGGCCTTGCCGGGGCGCAGGCGCAGCAGATCGGTCAGTTCCTCGCCCTGGGCGCGGATTTCCAGGTCGAGACCCTTGCCGGCCAGCGGCGCCGTCATGGTGCCGCGCAGGGTGAGGTTGGCGCCTCCGACGGCGCCCTTGATCTGGATGGGATAGGGTTTGGTGCCGCCCAGGGCGGCCAGCGGTCCGATCACCCCGGTAAGGTCGAAGCGGCTGTCTTGCCAGCGTCCATCCAGTTGCAGCGCCACCGGTCCACCGGCCTCGCTCTCCGGTCGCATCAGGGCCTTGGCCACCTGGATGGTGCCGCCGTCCCAGCGGATGGCGGCGTCCTCGATCCGCACCTCGGACAAAGCCAGGCGGGTGAGGGGGGCGCCCGACGGGGTGTCGGTGATGTCGACCGGCTTGAACGCCGCAAGGCGGGCCAGATTCCGCGAATGTATGACCGGACGGATCAGGGTAAGCGATTCCAGCCGGAATTGGCGCAGCGCCAGCGGCACCAGGGCGACGCGGGCTTCGATGCGGTCGACATAGACGATGTCGGCGCCCTTGCCGGCCGACAAGGTCACGCCGGTAAAGCTGAGCACCGGCGACGGCCCCAGCTTCAGCTTGGTGGGACCGGCGAAGCTGAGATCGAGGCCGGTGGCGGCCTTGATCCGGTCGGCCAGGAAGGCGTTGTAGATCTCGGATTTCAGGGCCTTGCCGGCTCCGATCAGCGCAACCACCAGAACCAGGACCAGGGCGGCAACGATCTTGGCAATCGTGCTCAACCTCATTCGGTATCTCCGGTGTTGGCCTTATCTCCGGTGATGGCGTCCAGCACCTCGGTCAGGTTGTCGAAGGTGTCGAGCACCACCTGGGCGCCGGCGCGCTGCAGTTCATCCAGGGAGTGATAGCCCCACGACACGCCGACGGCGGCGGTGCGGGCGGCGGAAGCCATGGCCATGTCATAGGCGGTGTCGCCGATCATGACGATCTCGCCCGGCTCCAGCCCGCAATCGGCGGCGGCCCGGCGCAGCATGGCCGGGTTGGGCTTGCTGGGATTGTCGTCGGCGGTCTGGATGGTGACGAAGCGGCCCTGGAGGTCGTGGGCCTCCAGCAGGGAATCGACGCCGCGCCGCGACTTGCCGGTGGCGATTCCCAGCAGCCAGCCCTCGCCCTCCAGGCGGTCGAGGGCTTCCTTCACGCCGGGAAACAGCGGCTCCATGGTGTCGGGCAGCAGGCGCATGGCGCGGAAGGCTTCCTTGTAGGCGTCGGCCACGGCGCGGTGAACGGTGGGATTGGCCCAGGGCAGCAGCACGGCGCAGGCATCCACCAGCGACAGGCCGATGATGCGGCGCACCTGTTCGGGCCGGGGAATGCCCAGATTCAGGTTGCTCCACGCCTCGGTCATGGCCGAAACGATATTATGCTGGCTGTCCACCAGGGTGCCGTCCACATCGAAGACGGCAAGGCGCAGATGGGACATCGGGCTCCGGCGCGCTGCTCGTATTTTTCGTAGGGTTATCTTACCCCATCGGGGCCCCACAACCAACCGCCGGAATGCGGCGGAATGATGACGTCTTCTAATCTTCCTCGAAGGACACGAAGGGCGGGCCGGATTCGCCCTCGGTGAAGCCGAAGAAGTCGAAGCTGGCCTTGATATGGGGCGGCAGCGGCGCCGAAATCTCCAGCGGCTTGCCGGTGCGCGGATGGGGCAGGCGCACGGCGCGGGCGTGCAGGTGCAGCTTGCGCGATACGCCGGTGCCCTCGATCAGGGCGGCCGCCCCGCCATACTTGCCGTCGCCCATGATGGGAGTGCCCAGCAGCAGGCAATGGGCGCGCAACTGGTGGGTGCGCCCGGTTCGCGGCTCCAGTTCCAGCCAGGCGGCCCGCTTCAGGGTGGAATCCACCACGCGGTAATAGGTGACGGCGTGCTTGCCGTCCTCCTTGTCCACCGCCACCTTCTCGCCGGCCTTGCCGGGCAGCTTGGCGAGGGGAGCATCGATGCGGCCCTGGGGATAGCGCGGCACGCCGGCCACCAGCGCCCAATAGCACTTGCGGGCGGCGCGGCTTTTGAAGGCGGCGGCCAGCTTGGCGGCGGCATTGGCGGTGCGGCCCAGCAGCAGCACCCCCGAGGTGTCCTTGTCCAGACGATGGACCAGCTTGGGGCGGCCGCCATCGAAGGACAGCGCGTCCAGCCAGGCGTCCAGATGCTTGTCGGCCATGCCGGTGCCGCCCTGTACCGCCAGACCCGGCGGCTTGTTGAGGGCAATGATGTCGTCGTCCATGTAGATGACCGCGTCGCGCAGCATGCGGGCGGTCTTCTCGTCCACCGGCGCGGGCTTGACCTCGCGGGGGGGCGCCTCGGCGGCGGGCAGCGGCGGGATGCGCACGCTTTGCCCGGCTTCCAGCCGCTGGTTGGATTTGGCGCGCTTGCCGTCCACCCGGACGTTGCCGGCGCGCAGCCACTTTTCCAGCAGCCCATGGCTGACGGTGGGGAAATGGCGCTTGAACCAGCGGTCGAGGCGAATCTCGGCCTCTTCCTCGGCGATGGTCAGGGTCTGGACTTCACTCATGGGGCGGACCCTAACGGCGGGACGGGGCAGGGCACAACAGAAACTTTTCTCGAAATATCATAGTTAGGGGGTCGGAGATTCTCATTAGTACTCTTGAATACGTAAAAACTCATACCATTCTAAAGGTGTGCACTCCCGTATATCCAAAGGTAGATTTAGTTGTGCGGAAAAATCAACCGGACGGGGTGATCGAGCCGGAATGGAGAGTGTCGATGCGTGATAATGGACCGATTACCAACCGTGAAGTGGAATTGCGGGACGGCGACATGCTGGTGTCGCGCACTGATGCCGGCGGCCGCATCACCTTCGTCAATAAGGCGTTCATCGATATCAGCGGCTTCACCGAGCAAGAGCTGCTGGGCGCCCCCCACAACGTGGTGCGCCATCCCCATATGCCCAAGGAGGCGTTCACCGATCTGTGGGTGGCCATCAAGTCCGGGCGGCCGTGGGAAGGCTATGTCAAGAACCGCACCAAGACCGGCGACCATTACTGGGTGCTGGCCAACGTCACGCCGTTTATGGAAGAGGGACGGATCGCCGGCTTCATCTCCATCCGCTCCAAGCCGACCCGCGCCCAGATCAATGCCGCCGAGCAGGCTTATCAGCTGTTCCGCGACGGCAAGGCCCAGGGACTGACCATCCGTGACGGGCGGGTGGTGTCCACCGGATTGGCCGGCAAGCTTGCCGAGTTGAAGAATTCCATCGCCGGACGTCTGTGCGGAGTGCTGGCGACGCTGGGCGTACTGATGCTGGTGGTGGGCTGGCTGGGCATTTCCGGCATGCGCGGCATCGGCAACGATGTGCGCGAGGTCTATCAGGAGAACACCCTGCCGGCCATCGATCTGGCCGAGATCGCCGATCTGGCGCAGGAAAACTATCGCCAGATCGCCAGCATCGCGCTCCAGTTACAGACCAACCAGCATTGGGTGCCGGTCAGCGAGCGGCTGGCCGCCATCGAGGCCAATTCGCAGGCCATCAACCACAAGTGGGAACACTATGCCCAGGGCAGCCATCCGGCCGAGGAGGTGGCCCTGATCGAAAAATTCGCCAAGGCGCGGACAGCCTTTCGCGACCAGGGACTGCTGCCCGCCCTGGACCTTACCCGCAAGGCCGATGGTCCCGCCCTGGCCAAGCATTTCGGCGAAACCATGCGGCCGCTCTATAACGCCAACCATGTCGCGCTCAAGGACCTGATCACCTATCAGAGCCGGGATGCCGGCAAGACCTATGCCAGGGCCGAACAGAACCTGTCGTCGAAGGCCATGCTGGTGGTCGGCGCCCTGGTCGTCGCCATCATCCTGGGCTTCGTCCTGGCCGTCTGGATACTGGCCGGCATCCGCAACCCCTTGAAGGCCATGGAGCGCCATTTCGACGCCATCGCCGCCGGCAATCAGGCCCATGAGATTCCGGCGGCCGACGTGCATGAGTTCGGGCAACTGCACTCGCTGTTGCGCGCCCTCAAGGCCCGGCTCGGCTATTCCGCCCTGGAAAAGGCCGAGCTGGACCGTCAGGCCGAGGAAAACCGCAAGGCCGAGCTCAACCGCGTCGCCAAATCCCTGGAAGATCGCGTCAAGGGGGTGGTCGACCTGATCGACGTATCGTCGGGCTCGCTGCTGGGCAACGCCCAGACCCTGTCTGCCAATGCCCAGCAGACCATGGCCCAGGCGAGCAACGTCACCGCCATGACCGGACAGGTTACCGCCAATGTCCAGTCGGTGTCGGCGGCGACCCAGGAACTGTCGTCCTCGGTCACCGAGATTTCCCGTCAGGTAGCCCATGCCGCCACCATCTCGGGGGATGCGGTGCGTCAGGCGGGCGAGACCGACCGCATGGTGCGCGGTCTGGCCGAGGCGGCCCAGAAGATCGGCGACGTGGTCAGCCTGATCAACGATATCGCGGCCCAGACCAACCTTTTGGCACTCAACGCCACCATCGAGGCGGCCAGGGCCGGCGACGCTGGCAAGGGCTTCGCCGTGGTCGCCAACGAGGTCAAGCATCTGGCCAACCAGACCGCCAGGGCCACCGAGGAGATCGGCCAGCAGGTCAATGCCATCCAGTCCGAGACCCGGTCGGCGGTGGACGCCATCCGCTCCATCTCGGGCACCATCGAGAATATCAGCGAGTTGTCCTCGGCCATCGCGGCGGCGGTGGAGGAGCAGGGCGCCGCCACCGCCGAGATCGCCCGTTCGGTGGAGCAGGCGGCCCACGGCACCGCCTCGGCCGCCGAGAACGTCGAGGTGGTCTCGGGCGCCGCCGAGGAAACCAAGATGATGTCGGATCAGGTCTACGACGCCGCCAACGGCCTCAAGGGCGCCTCCGACCAGTTGGCCCTGGAGGTGGCGGGCTTTATCCGCGAGATCCGCTGCGCGTAGAGGGCGCCGGTTCGGAGACTCAGGCCTCGGTCTTCTCGGCCGAGGCCTTTGCCTTGGCGGTGGAGTGCTCGATGTAGTGCCAGGCGAACAGGGCCGGCAGGCCCATCAGCAATTCACGCCCGCGCTTGAGCAGCGATACCGCCAGGGCGATCTCGGTGGGCAGGCCCAGCACGGCGCCCACCAGCATGTAGCCGCCTTCCTGCAGGCCGATGGCGCCGGGCACCACGAAGGCCACCGAGCGGATAGCGTAGATGATGCTTTCCAGGGCCAGCACCTCGGCCAGCCCCATGGGATAGCCCAGCAGGCGCAGCGCCACCCAGGCCTCCAGCGCGCCCGCCGCCCAGGCCAGGACGTGCCAGAAGACCGAGCGGGCGAAGCGGCGGTGGTTGGCATAGAGGGCGTTGACGGCGGCATGCACCCCCGAATCGGCATCGGGGGCGTCCCAGGCATGGGGCATGATCCTGGACGGCAGGGTCTCGAGGAACCGCATCACCACCGAGCGCTGCAGCGCCACGAAGACGGCCAGACCGGGGATGCTGACGCCCAGGGCGATCAGCGCCCAGCGGGTGACCGCCGCGTCGGGATAGAGATGCAGCCACAGGCCGACGCCCAGCAGGCTGAAGAAGAACTGGGCGATGGCCTCGGCGGTGACGTCCACCATGACGATGGCGCTGGCATCGGCGACGCGGAAGCCGTAGCGGGTCATCAGGCGGATGGCGGCCATCTCGCCCGACAGCGGCAGGATGCCGGCCAGTTCGCCCACTCCGTCCTTGATCCAGCGGGCCACCGAGAATTTCAGGGTGGGGACGTCGTCTTGCAGCAGGCCCCAGGCGATGCCGCACAGCGCCACCGGCAAAGCGTGGGTCAGCGCCATCAGCGCCACGCCGCTCCAGCCGGCGGTATCGAGCGCCCCGCCCACGTCGCCGAAGCCATCGCGCATGTACCAGGCGGCGATGACGATCAGGACGATGACGCCCAGGCGCAGCAGGTTGCCTTTCATCGGCGTGCCGCCTCCTGCGCGAAGGTGGTCAGCGTGATGCCCAACGCGGCGACCTTGCGGCGGTTTTCCGGAGCGATCAGCGCCTTGTACTCCTCGTCGATGCGGTAATGGGGCGGCATGGGCCGCGGTGCCGTCCAATGTCCGGTGGCGGGATGGCTGTAGATTTCCGACAGGCCGTCGGGCAGCACGTCCAGGAACGAGTTCACCTTGGCGGCGTCCATCTGGCCCGAATCGTTGATGCCGAAGGCCCGTTCGTTGACCACCAGCCCCCTGGCCCTGGCCTTGGCCGCCATGGCGCGGTTGCGCCGCCAGTGGAAGATGCCGTTGAGCAGGCGGGTGCCCAGCCTGTCGCCCCGCGCCCGGTATGAGCGCAGCGGCGGTTCCCACGGAATGCGGATGCCCGGCGCGCCGTACTCCACCGCCAGTTCGAGCACCAGATCGAATACGGTGGGGTGCTGGTGGTAGTGGTGATGGAAGTCCACATGGGCCAGAGGCAGGCCGGTGGCCTTGAACAGCTCGAACTGGGCGCGCATCTCGGCGGTGACCTGACGCTGCGCGTCCTTGGACAGAAAGATGCGGGTGCCGAGCCGCACCAGATCGCGGGTGAACAGGCCCTGCTCGTTGACCAGATCGGGAATCCGCGACGGCGCCAGGGCGGGGATGCCGTCCACCAGGGTGACGTGCAGTCCGACGCCCAGATTGGGCAGCCGCCGGGCGCGCTCCACCGCGTCGTCCACCGCGCCTTCGGTGACCATCAGGCTGGCGGCGGTCAGGATGCCGTCGACATGGCCCTCCTCCACCGCCTGATTGACCTGGAGGGAGCGGCCGAAATCATCGGCGGTGACGATCAGGCGCTTGCTCACTTGGGCTTACCGATCAGGTGGAAGATGGCTGGCAGCACCACGAAGGTGGATACCACCGTGATGCCCAGCGACAGGAACAGCAGGACACCCATGGAGGCGGTGCCCAGGTGGGGCGATACCGCCAGACTGCCAAAGGCCGAGCCGGTGGTCAGCGCCGAGAACAGCACCGCCCGGGTGGTGGGCGACGACAGGTGATCGGTGACGCCGTTGCGCCAGTTGACCACGAAATAGATGTTGAAGGCCACGCCGATGCCCAGCAGCAGCGGCAGGGCGATGACGTTGGCGAAGTTCAGCGCGATGCCGGCCAGCCGGGCGACGATGACCGTGGCCAGGGCTCCCAGCACCAGCGGCGCCAGCACCAGCACGGAATCCAGCACCCGCCGGACCATCAGGCCCAGCAGCAGGCCGATGGCGAGGATGGCGCCGATGGCGGCGATGGCGAAGGCCCGGATCACCACCCGCCCGGATTCCTCCATGGAGACGGGGGCGCCGATCACGTCGGGAGTGACCGCCGAAACGGCGGCGATGAAGCGGCGGCGCTGCTCCTCGTCCTGAACGTCGAACTTGGGCAGGATCTGGACGCGGGTCCGCCGGCCGTCGGAGGCGATCCATCCGTTCTTCATCTCGGCGGGCAGGGTGTCGAGGCTGACCGCCTCGGCGTCCAGCGAGCGCCGGATGCCCGACAGCAGGGCGGGAAGGCCGGCGGCGGCGGCCTTCTGATAGTCCTCGGCGGCCTTGGGGCCCTTGGCGGCGATGGCCTTGAGGTGCTCGGCCAGCCGCTTGGACGGCGGGTGGTCGGGGGCGATGGTCTCCAACTGCCCGGCCAGCCGGGTGACGGCGGCCAGCAATTCCTCGGGCGACGGGGCGGGCAGCACCTTGGCCGGGCTGAGGGTCGGCCCCAGCACCATGGCCACGTCGCCGATCATCGCCAGCTTTTCGTCCTGCCCGTCGGGGATGAAGGTGGTCACCGTCATGGCCCGGTGCACTTCGGGCAGGGCCGAGAACTTCTCGGCCAGGGCGGTGGCCGCTTCCACCGACGGGGCCAGGGTCTCCATGTTGTAGACGCCGTTGTCGGGATCGCGGGCCAGATCGAGGAAGGTGGAGACCGCCTCGGCCTTGGGGTCCTGCAGGTGCAGCGGATCGAAATCCATGGGCATGACGGGCAGCAGCGCGGCGCCGGTCAGCCCGACGACACATCCCATCACCACGATGGGTTTGGCATGGCGGCGCAGGAAGGCGTCGGCGGCCTGGAGCTTCAGGCCGACCGGCTCTTCCTCGGGCAGGGGCTTCAGCAGGGCCAGCAAAGCGGGCAGCAGGGTGAAGTCGATGATCAGGGCGATGATCATGCCGCCGCCGGCGATCAGCCCCAACTGGGACACCCCGGTATAATCGGTGGGCATGAACGACAGGAAGCCCACGGCGGTGGCGATGGCCGCCAGGGTCAGGGGCGCCGCCATGGCGGCCGCCGCGCCCTGCACCGCGGCGTGCGCGTCGCCCTTGAGATAGCGTTCGTTGCGATAGGCGGTGACGAACTGGATGCCGAAATCCACGGCGATGCCGACGAACATCACCGCGAAGGCCACGGAAATGGGGTTGAGGCTGCCCACCGTGGCGCTGGCGAAGGCGGCGGTTCCCACCAGGCCGACGATCAGGCTGATGACGATGGCCGCCACCACCCGGCCGGAGCGTACGCCCCAGAACAGCAGCAGCAGCACCGCCAGGAAGGACAGCGGTGCCGAAATCTCGACGCCCTCGGCCACGGTGGCGAAATTGGCGTCGGCCAGGGCCAGACTGCCGGTGACGCGCACGCGATAGCCCTTTTCCGGCACCAGCCCCAGGTCGCGGGCGGTGGCGCGCACCGCCTTGATCAGGTCGGAGGCCGGCTCCAGCTCGCTGTAATCGAGGGCGCCTCGCACCATCAGGAAGCGGCGTGGCGCATCCTTGGCCGGGCCGCCCGACATCAGGCCCTGCCAGTCCACCGGCTTGGCCGTCTGGCCGGCGGCGAGGGCGGCGGCCGGCTTGTCCAATTGGGCCAGCAGCGGCTCGATATCCTTGGGCTGGGCCTGCCCATGACTGATGCCCTGCAGCACCAGATCCACCGAGGCCAGCAGGCCGCGCAAGGAGGGGTCCTTGGCGATGGAGCCCAGCAGGGGCTGGGCCTGGACCAGACGCTCGACGATGTCGCTCAGCTCGGCGGTGGATAGGAACAGCAGGCCGTTCTTGCGGAAGAACACCTCCTCGGCCGGCCGCGCGGCGTCGTGGACGACGCCCTTGTGGGCGGCGGGCAGAGCCTGGGCCAGCCTTTCGACCGCGTCCTCGGCCAGTTCGGCGGTGGGGCCGTCGATGATCACCGCCAGCCGGTCGGTGGAGTGGGGAAAGGCCTGATCGATGGTCTTTTCCACCTTGCGGAACGGCAGGTCGGACGAGATCAGCTTGCTCTCGTCGGTGTCCAGCGACAGGTGGGTGGCGGCGAACCAACCCAGCAGCACGGTGACGGCCAGCGAGGCGATGACCACCGCCCAGGCGCGGCGCCAGCACCAGTCAACGAGTCCAACCGCCAGTATCCTTACCATCGTTCCTCGGCTTTCCCGTACGACCGGGAGCAAAGGGGGGAATGTGCCCCCTCGGCCCTTGCATAGCAAGAGTCATTGGCTTTGTGACGGCAAACGCGCTACCGTCCATGTTGCATTGCAGCATTGACCGAGGGCGGCAATGGTGAAGCAGGTCCACAGGACGGTGAAAGGCTGGGCGCGGCGGTGGCTGCCGCTGCTGCTGGCACCGCCCGCCCTGGTGGCGCTGCTGTTCAACGCCTGGGAATTCGGCAGCCTGTGGATCGAGCACGACCAGGCCTTCGAGGAGGCCCAGGTGCAGGTCCACGCCTTGTCCCGCGAGGTGTCGCGCACCCTGACCGCCACCCTCCAGCCGGTCGAGGTCCATATCACCGATCATCTGCGGCCGGTGGCGACGCGCTTCGTCGCCGCCCAGGCGTCCCAGCCGCAATTGCAGCGGGTCTTCCAGCTGACCACCCAGCGTCTGCCCCAGGTGGCGGCGGTGCTGGTGTTCGACGCCTCGGGGCGGCTGGCGGCCGCGTCGGTGCCGGCGCCCCATCCCGCTCCCGACATCTCGGGCGGCTTCTTCTTCCAGCGACACCGCGACCACGGTCGGGACGGCGCGATCTTCGTCGGCGATGCCGGCCTGACCGTGGGCGAGACCGGACCGGGCCGCTGGCGGCTGATGATCAGCCGCCGGCTGCAGGATCTGGACGGCCGCTTCCTGGGAATGCTGCTGGTGCAGCTGGATACCGAGTACATCTTTTCACAGGTCGCCGGGATGAGCCCCGGTCCCGGAGTGGCGGTGCGCATCTTCGACGATGCCGGCCGGTTGCTGGTCAATCACCCGCGCGACTATTCCCTGGCCGGAAAGACCTTCCTGGACAGCAGGCTATTCCGTCGCTGGGGCGTCGAGGGACGGGAACTGGCCGGACGCATTCCCGATCCCACCGACGGCACGCCGGAAATCGGCGTCTTTCGTGCCGTCGACGGCTATCCCGTCCTGGTCTCGGTCGGGTTGTCCGAGGATCTGGCCCTGGTGGAATGGTGGCGGGAATTGGCCATCCTGCTGCTGAGTGCCGTGGCTTTCATCGCCGCTTCCAGTCTGGCCGCGCGGCGGCCGCTGGCGAAATGGGTGTTGCATCTGAACGGCAAAGGGGAGGAAGAGAAGGGATTCGCCGACGGCGACGGCATTTGAGCGGAAGAGTCATGGACCAGCCGACCCCCCTTTCCTTTCCCCGCCGCCCGGCGGCGCCTTTCCTGCCCATGAGCCGGGCCGAGATGGATGTGCTCGGCTGGGATTGCTGTGACGTGGTGCTGGTCACCGGCGACGCCTATGTGGACCACCCCAGCTTCGGCATGGCCATCGTCGGCCGGCTGCTGGAATCCCAGGGCTTCCGGGTCGGTATCATCTCCCAGCCGGACTGGAGCGGGCCGGAGCCGTTCCGGGCGCTGGGCCGTCCCCGCCTGTTCTTCGGGGTGACGGCGGGCAACATGGATTCCATGGTCAACCGCTATACCTCGGACCGCCGGCTGCGCAGCGACGACAACTACACGCCGGGCGGTGAGGGAGGCAGGCGGCCCGACCGCGCCGTCATCGTCTACGCCCAACGCTGCCGCGAGGCCTTCAAGGACGTTCCCGTGGTGATCGGCGGCATCGAGGCCAGCCTTCGCCGCATCGCCCATTTCGATATCTGGTCGGAAAAGCTGCGCCGCTCGGTGCTGATGGACGCCAAGGCCGACCTTCTGGTGTTCGGTAACGCCGAGCGGGCCATCGTCGATATCGCCCGGCGGGCGGCGGCGGGCGAGGCGCCCAAATCCATGCACGACATCCGGGGGACCGTCTTGGTGCGCGACACGGTCCCCGCGGACTGGCAGGTGGTGGACGCCTCCGACATCGATGCTGCCCAGCCGGTGGTCAAGGGCGAGCGGGTGGTGGTGCGCCTGCCGTCCTTCGAGCAGGTTCGGGACGATCAGGTGCTCTACGCCCAGGCCTCGCGGGTGCTGCATCAGGAAAGCAACCCGCTCAACGCCCGCCCCCTGGTCCAGCGCCACGGCGACAAGGAATTGTGGGTCTCCCAGCCGCCGGTGCCGCTGTCCACCCCCGAACTGGACGGGGTCTACGACCTTCCCTATGCGCGGGGGCCGCATCCTTCCTACGGCGACGCCAAGATTCCCGCCTGGGAGATGATCCGCTTTTCCATCAACATCGTGCGCGGCTGTTTCGGCGGCTGTTCCTTCTGCTCCATCACCGAGCACGAGGGCCGTATCATCCAAAGCCGCTCGGAGGCCTCGATCATCCACGAGATCGAGGAAATCCGCGACAAGACCAAGGGCTTCACCGGCACTATTTCGGATTTGGGCGGCCCTACCGCCAATATGTGGCGCCTGGGCTGCCGCGAGCCCGAGGTGCAGAAGGTCTGCCGACGGCTGTCCTGCGTCTATCCCGATATCTGCAAGACCTTGGGAACCGACCATGATCCGCTGATCCGCCTTTACCGTGCGGCGCGCGGGGTCAAGGGTGTGAAGCGGGTCAGCATCGGCTCGGGCGTGCGCTACGATCTGGCGGTGACCAGCCCGGCCTATGTGGACGAACTGGTGCGCCATCATGTGGGCGGCTACCTGAAAATCGCCCCCGAGCACACCGAGGACGGGCCGCTCGCCAAGATGATGAAGCCGGGCATCGGCAGCTACGAGCGCTTCAAGGAGATGTTCGAGAAGGCGGCGGCCAAGGCGGGCAAGAAGCTCTACCTCATTCCCTATTTCATCGCCGCCCATCCCGGCACCACCGACCGGGATATGCTGAACCTGGCCCTGTGGCTGAAAAAGAACGGCTTCCGCCTGGATCAGGTGCAGACCTTCCTGCCCACCCCCATGTCGCTCGCCACCGCCATGTACCACAGCGGGCGCGACCCCATCCGGCCGGTACGCCGGGCGGGCGAGGAGGTGTTCACCGCCAAGGGCCTGCGTCAGCGGCGCCTGCACAAGGCCTTCCTGCGCTGGCACGATCCAGAGAACTGGCCGATTTTGCGGGAAGCCCTTCAGAAGATGGGCCGGGCCGACCTGATCGGACCGGGCCAGCACCAGCTGGTGCCGCGCGGCGGAGTCGCGCCGGCTTCCTCGTCAAAACCCGGAGCGGCATGCGCCAAGTCCGGCGCGCGCCGCGACCCGCCGCCATTGAGGCGGCGGCCAAGCGGCCGAAGGGCCGGGCCCGGCGAGGGGCAAACCTAAGGCGCGATGCACGATGCGGGGAAATAGACGCTGACCGTGGTGCCCTTGCCGGGCCTGGAGTGGATATCCAGACTGCCGCCGTGCAACTCGGCCAGGGACTTGGCCAGCGGCAGGCCCAGCCCGGCGCCTTCGAAGCGGCGGTCCAGCCCGGTATCCACCTGACCGAAGGGCGACAGCGCTATGGCGATGTCCGCCTCGCTCATGCCGATGCCGCTGTCGATCACGTGGAAGGCGATGCCGCCCGCAGACTGGCGCTCGCCCCGCAGGGTGACGCTGCCGCCCGGCGGCGTGAACTTCACGGCGTTGCCCAGCAGGTTGATGAGAATCTGCTTGGTGCGCCGGGAATCGATCAGCATGGCGGGCAGGGACTCGGGAACCTCCTCGGCCAGCCGGATACCTCCCGCCTCGGCGCGGGTGCTCACCAGGCGCAGGCAGGAATCCGCCAGTTCGTGCGGACTGGTTTGCTCGATGCACAAGGTGAAGGCGCCGATTTCGATGCGCGAGATGTCCAGGATGTCGTTGATCATGGCCAGCAGGTGCTGCCCGGCCGAGTTGATGTCCTGGCCGTAGGCGCGGTAGCGCTCGCCCACCGGCCCGAACATCTCGCGCGAGATGATTTCCGAGAACCCCAGGATGGCGTTGAGGGGGGTGCGCAACTCGTGGCTCATGGCGGCCAGGAAGTCGGTCTTGGTCCGGTTGGCGGCCTGGGCCATGGCGGTGGCCTCGCGCAGCCGCTGCTCTGCCTGATGGCGATGGGTGACGTCGTGGGAGATCACCATCACCCGGGCGATGCCGTCCTGGTCGATGGGGTAGGGGGTCATGGTGGTCTCGAACCAGCGGCCGTCGCGTTCGTCCTCGAAATAGACGGCATGTCCCTCGAATACCGCCTGCTGGGCGTGGGCGAAGCGGCGCTCGGCCACCTGGGGCGGCATGGCCGCGAAGATGTTGGTGCCGATCATCTCGTCCTTGGTGGCCCCCAGACCGCGCGCCGCTTCTTCGTTCAGGTCGACGATGGCGCCGTCCATGCCGATCAGCAGCACGAGCAGCCCCGGAGCATCCAGCATGGCGCGGGCCATGGTGGCGGCTTCACGGAGCGATTCCTCCGCCTTGGCGCGCGCCGTGATGTCGGTGAAGGTGCTGATGAAGCCGCGGCCGGGGATGGGATTGCCGCGCACCTCGATGACCGTGCCGTCGGGCCGGGTGCGGTCGAAGGCGTGGGGTTCCATCTTGCGGGCCTTCTCGACCCGCTGGCGGGCCAGTTCGGCGGGGTCGCCGGGGCCATATTCGCCACGCTGGGCGTTATAGAGCATGAACTCGTGGAAATTGATGCCCTTGACGTTGAGGCTGATGGGAACCTGGGTCAGCTCGAAGAACACCTTGTTGGCCACCACCAGATCCAGGTTGCTGTCGAACAGGCAGACGCCCTGCGGCATGTGCTGGACGGTGGCTTCCAGGAATTCGCCATAGGCGCGGTGGCGCTCCTCGCTCTCGCGCAGCGCCTGGGTGCGGCGCTCGACCATCTGGTCGAGACGGTCGTTGGAATCGCGCAAATTCTCGGCGATCTGACGGCTGACCGTGACGTCGCTGTAGGTGGTGACGAAGCCGCCGCCGGGCAGCGGGTTGCCGATGATCTCCAGGATGGTGCCGTTGGGCCGCATGCGCTCCAGGCGGTGGGGCTGGAATTCCAGCGCCGAATCCACCCGGGCGCGGACATAGGCCTCGACGTCGCAATCGCCGTATTCGCCGCGCCGGGCGTTGAAGCGGATGATGTCGGCGAATTCCAGGCCGTTGTGGAGAAAACCGTCGGGGAATTCGTGCAACTCCGTGAACCGGCGGTTCCACAGCATCAGGCGCAGGTCGACGGAAAACACCGAGATGCCCTGATCGAGGTGATCGAGCACACCCTGCATCATCGTCATGTCGATGCCATGACCGGACGGAGCGCCCTGGTGGCCCTCTGCCTTCATTCCGTCTGCCTCCCGGGGCGATTATCTTTTTTGGGGAAATGATAATCGATTTCGGCTTCCGTACCAGCCCCTAATAGGTCTTTGGACCGGCGGCCGCGGAAGGTTTCAGTCCTCGCCGCCACCGCTCCAGGTTGTAACCCGGTTGCGGCCGCCGCGCTTGCCGTCGTAAAGCGCGGTATCGGCGCGGTCGAGGGATTCCTCTACCGACAGGTCGGCGGACAGTTCCGCCAGGCCGAAAGTGGCGGTGACGGGAATGGACTGGCCCGAGGCGGTGGTCAGGCGCAGAGCGGCGATGGCGACGCGCATGCGCTCGAGCACCTGGACCCCCGCTTCCTGGGTGGCGGCCGGCAGGCAGACCAGGAATTCCTCGCCGCCATAGCGGTACAGCACGTCGTAGGGCCGCACGGTATTGCGCAGGACTTCCGCCACCGCGCGGAGCACCCGGTCGCCCACCGAGTGCCCGAAGGTGTCGTTGACCCGCTTGAAATGGTCGATATCGGCCATGCCGACGCAGCAGGGCTGCTTGAGGCGGATGGAGCGGTCGCGCTCGGCGATCAGGTGGCCCATCATGGTCTGGCGGTTGCCCAGGCCGGTCAGGGCGTCCACCGTGGCCAGGGTGCGCCATGCGTCGCGCTCCAGCCCCTGGGCGGTGGTGCTGAAGGCCAGGACCAGGGCCATCATGGACTCGTAATCCGAGGTGGTGACGGTGTGGCCGCCCGCCGCCCGCTCGGTGACCTGTTCCGCCTTGAAATGGATGTCGCGGTGAAGCTGGCCCAGTTCGGCGAAGGCGGGATAGGCGGCCAGCACCGACTGGCCGGCGCCGTCGTACCATGCGGTGAAGCGGCAATGGTCGGCGGCCGGGTTGGGCCGGGCATGGTCGTCCCAGTTGAGGACCGAACTGTACCAGGCCTGCAGCCAGTCCACGTGGCTGGTCAGCGCGTGCTGATAGGCGGCCAGACTGGCGAAGACCCGCTCGGTCTGGACATGGGCCTGGGTGGCGGCGTCGGACTGACCGCTCATGAGGCGCTCTTTCTCAGGGCTTCGTCCACCGCCCGGGGAGCGGCGAAGCGGGTGCCTTGCCCCAGGGTGAAGCCCAGTTCCAGCAGGATGCCGGTGGTCTCCCCGGTCTCGATGCCCTCGACGATGATCTCGATGCCCAGGCGGCCGCATAATTCCCGCAAGCCCTCCAGCACGCCGCGCTGGCGGGCCGAGGACTCGACGCCTTCCACCATGCTGCCGTCGATCTTCAGGATGTCGATGGGCAGGCGGTAAAGGAAGGCCAGTGGCGAGAAGCCGGTGCCGAAATCATCCAGCGCGATGCGGATGCCGCAATCGCGCAGTTCGGCCAGCATGGAATCGGCGTCCGAGGTCTCGTCGATCAGCATGGTCTCGGTGATCTCGACGCAGATGCGGCGCGGCGGCAGCCGGTGCTGGGCCAGCATGCGCTTCAGGGTGTCCACCAGGGTGCGGTCGCGCAGGTGCCAGGCCGAGATGTTGATGGCCACGAAGGGCGCATTCTCGTCGCGTCCGAAGCCGGCGCAGATGTTCAGCGCCCGGTCGGCCATGGTCAGATCGATGCGGCGGATCAGGCCGGTGCGGCGGGCCAGCGGCAGGAAGTCGCAGGGCGTCAGCAGACCGAATTTCTCGGACCGCCAGCGCGCCAGGGATTCGTACCCCTTGATGGCGCCGGTCCGCAGGTCGACGATGGGTTGGAGGAACGGCTCGATCTCGCCGCGGATGATGCCTTCGGCGATGTCGCGCTCGCGCAGTACCTCCTCGAAGCCGGGGCCGAAATCCGAACTTTGCAGGGCGGCCATCACCTCGGAATCGGCCATGGCGCGCGTCTTCCGCAGGCGGCCGACCAGCTTGCGCATCAACTCGGCGAAGAAGGGATCGGAACGGGCGATGGATTGCTGGATCTTCTCGGCCCGCACCATTACCAGCCGGGCCGGCGTCTCGGCCATGGCGGTGGTCGAGCGCGGCTCGCCGTCGATGACGCCCAATTCACCGAACACCTCGCCCGGTCCCAGCCGGGCAAGACGGCGGCTTTCACACTGGCCGTCGGCATCGTGCCGGATTTCGATGGTGCCCGACTCGATCAGATAGGCCATGTCGGCGGCATCGCCCTGGCGGAAGATCTCCTCGCCCGCCGCAACATCCCTGGTCAGCATGCCTTCATCCGCTCCGCGAAACGTCCGATTATATGAATAGGTAGTGAACCACGCCCGGTGCCCGGTGGGCAAGTGTAAGGTAAATTACGTATTCGGCGGAGGCGGGGGCAGGGTGACGCGCACCGGCTGGCCTTCCTGCAGCGCCGCCCGCGACAGCAGGGTGTTGACGGCATCCATGGCGGAGTCCACCGCCCAGCGCACCTGGGTCTCGCCCGCCTGATTGCCATGGGCCACCGCCTCGGGAAGGATGCTTTTCTGCAAGAAGGCGGCAAAGCCGGCCAAGGCGCGTGCGCTCAGTTCCAGGCCATCGCCGGGCACCTGGAAATCCGGTTCCCTCTCCACCGTATCGGCGATGCGGCGCAGTACGGCCATCATGTCCACGGTTCGCGCGTCCAAGGCGGCGGGCGCGGCGGCCTCGGTCTTGGCCGCGACGAAGCGGAGCATGGAGGAAAAGAAGGCATATGAAGACATGGGCTATAACTTTCGGTGTGTTTGACGAATTCTTCTACGCCGTTCGGTTCGCGTTTGACGCCAAACCGTCATGAAACGACAGGAAAGCGTTACAGACTGGCGTTTGTTCGCTCGCGGTATTTGCAAGATGATTCTCTTGTACTTCCGTGGAGGTGGGTATGGCCGCCAGTTACAGCATCGGACATCCGGTCCTCGACGACGACCATGATCGCATGATCGCCGCGTGGCGTGAACTGGAAGCCAGCCGGACCCTGGAGGCGGCCAAGGCGGCGGCCTCCCGGCTGATGGCCGAGGCCAGCGGGCATTTCGATCGCGAGGAACAGTTCATGGCCCTGTGCGGCTATCCTGATCTGGCTCGGCATAAGAGGCTGCATGCGGAAATGGGGGCGGCGCTCCGTCATGTACTGTTGTTGCCGCTGTTGGGCAAGGGTGGGCACGAGGGCTTCATCCTGGCCATGCGCGCCCTGATGGACAAGTGGGTGATGGCCCACATCCTGGGCGAGGATTCCAGGCTGGCCCCCTATGTCCGGGCGGCCCAGGCCCGGCTTGGCGGGCACCGTCCCGCCATGGCGGCCCGCCACTGATCCTTACCTTTTCTCCACACTTGATCTGCGTCAATGTTCGCCGCCGCCGGGCGTGCGTTCCTGTATCGGACCCCAAGGAGGATCGCTTTGCGCTCTGCCCGCGCCGCCCTATCCATCCGCCGTATCGGCCGTCGCCCCATGGCGCGGCTGCTGGCGGTGGCGTTGGTGGCGGCGGGCTTCGTCTTCCAGGGTCTGCTTCCCGGTCTCGATCTGGCGTTCAGGGGGGATACCCTTCTGGTGACGCTGGCCGCGCGGACCGGCATCTGCCACGCGTCACTCGCGGGCGGAACCGAGCGTACGGCGGTTCCATCTCCCCTGAGTGACGACGAGCAGTCGGAAAGCCACGGATGCTGTCTGGTGTGCCAGGCCGCGTCGTCGGCGAAAGGGGCATTGCCGTCCCCAACCTTCAAAGTACCCACCGCAGGTACGGCAGGGCTTCGCATCGCCGCGACCGCGTCGTCACACATCGACGGGCAGGCATCCCACCACCATTTCGCCCGCGGTCCCCCGGCCGTCGCGGCCTGACGCCGCCTTTCCTCCGCTCCAGCAATGTCCTATGTTCATTTTTCGCCACCCCGGCATCCGGGGGCGGCTACGCTCGATTACTGTCCGGAGTTTCGTCCATGAAGTCCTTTGCCATTGCCGCCGCCCTGCTGCTGGGTCTGTCCGTCGCCGGTCAGGCGGCCGCCGCCGATATCGAGGTGGCCAACCCGTTCATGCGGGCCGCTCCCATGGCCGGCGGCACCGGAGCCGCCTTCATGACCATCAACAATCATGGTGCCGCCGACCGCCTGTTGGCGGCGGAAGCCGGCATTTCCAAGAGCGTCGAGCTGCACACCCATGTGAAGGACGGCGACATCTACCGCATGCGCAAGGTCGAGTCCCTGGTGGTGCCCGAGCACGGCACGGCCGAGATGAAGCCGGGCGGCGACCACATCATGTTCATCGGCCTCAACGCTCCCATGAAGGAAGGCGCCACGGTGCAGCTCACTCTCAAGTTCGAGAAGGCCGGCGCGGTGGTGGTTCAGGTGCCGGTCCTGGCGCCCGGCGCCATGGCTCCTGGTGCCATGGTTCCCGGTGGAGGGGCTCCCGGTGCCGCCATGCCGGGCGGCATGATGCACCACGGCCACAAATAGGGACTTCCCCCAGGCGGCTCGACGCGTCGAGCCGCCAGAATTCCGCGTTTGCCTTACGGGGCCGCGCCCATTCTGACCGGGGGCGGCGCCATGTCCGGGGTGAGCGGGTTTCCCGCCGCCAGGGCGTCCAGCAGGCGGGCGGCCGGCGGGCCGTCCCACTCGGCGGCCCCGATGAAGCGGGCGATTTCGCGGCCCTCGCGGTCGATCAGCAAGGTCACCGGCAAGGCGGGGGCGTCCAGCTTCTCCGCCGCCACGCGATTCTCGTCGGTGCGGATATCCAGATTCTTGATGCCCAAGCGGGCGAAGGTGTTGGCGACCGCCACCTTGCCGCTGCGGTCGAGCGACAGGGCGACCAGGACCACGCCCTTGGCGTCGAGAGCGGGTTTGAGCCTGTCCAGGGCGGGCAGTTCGGCGACGCAGGGCATGCACCAGCTGGCCCACAGATTGAGCAGGACCGGCTTGCCCTTCAAGGTGTCCAGCCCGGCGGCCCTGGACTCGGCGTCGCGGATGTCGATGGCGGCCACCGGCCGGGGCTGGTCGTGAATGATCAGGCCGCGCTGCCCCTTGGCGGCGGCGGCGGGAAAGGCGGCCAGGGCGGCGGCGCTCAGGATGAAGGCGCGGCGCTTCATGCCTAGTCCTCCGCCTTGCGGGGGGCGAGATAGGAGCGCACCCGGTCGGCCACCCGGTCGGGAGCCGACATATGCGGCATGCGCGCCAGGAAATTGCCCTCGCGATCCATGATGAACAGGGCGGCGGTGTGGTCGACGGCATAGACCTTGGGGTCGTCGCCATCGGGCTGCTGGCGCTCGTAGCGGACCTTGAAGTTGCGGGCGGCGGCGGCCACCTGCTCGGGGGTTCCCGTCAGGCCGGTGATGTCCGGAAAGGCGTTCAGGTATTCCTTGAGGTGGGCCGGCGTGTCGCGCTCGGGGTCCACCGAGATGAACAGCGTCGCCACCTTGGCCCGGTCGGGTCCCAGTTGCTCCAGCGCCACCGACAGGGTGTTGAGGATGGTGGGGCAGATGTCCGGGCAGAAGGTGTAGCCGAAGGTGACCAGGCGGATCTTGCCCCGATATGTCTCGTCGGTGACTGGCCGGCCATGCATGTCGGTGAGCAGAAAGCGTCCCGAGACCGTGGTGTCGTCCTGGGCGTGCGCCGCCGGAACCACCGCCATGCACATGAGAAGTATCAGCAAAAACCGCCGCATTTCCGTCGATTCCTTATCCTCGTGAC
Source organism: Magnetospirillum sp. 15-1 (assembly GCF_900184795.1). Classification (NCBI taxonomy): domain Bacteria; kingdom Pseudomonadati; phylum Pseudomonadota; class Alphaproteobacteria; order Rhodospirillales; family Rhodospirillaceae; genus Magnetospirillum; species Magnetospirillum sp. 15-1. The sequence goes on from NZ_FXXN01000016.1 coordinate 65,935, forward strand.
GACCCTTGATGACGCTCATCGCGGCATTTGGGAAGCGTGATCATAGCCCGGCGGCCATGCGGTAGGCGCACGGAATTTACACAGGCTTTCTTGACGAAAGTTAAGGCTTTTGCATCGGCCCGGTCCCATCGTCTCCGGCGAAGGTTGGGTATCATTTGTTTAGTTTCAACAATTCAAAAGGTGGGGAAGATGCACAGAAGCCGCAAATTGGCGACTCTGCTCGCTACTGTCAGCTTTGGCGCCCTTGTGGCCAGCGCAGCTTCGGCTGAGTCGCTGCAGGATGTGATGAAGCGCCGTGGTCTGACCGAAAATGACCTGATGGCCGCGGCCAAGACCTACAATCCGACCGGTAAGCTTGACGAGTTCATGGTGTTCAGCTCGGGCGGCCAGAGTGGTCAGGTGATCACGTACGGCGTGCCCTCCATGCGCATCCTGAAGTACATCGGCGTGTTCACCCCCGAGCCCTGGCAGGGCTATGGCTACGACGACGAGTCGAAGAACGTGCTGAAGCAGGGCTCCGAGGTTCAGGGCCGTCAGGTGCTGTGGGGCGATACCCACCACCCGGCGCTGTCCGAGACCAACGGCGAGAGCGACGGTCAGTGGCTGTTCATCAACGACAAGAACACGCCCCGTATCGCGGTGATCGATCTGCGCGACTTCGAGACCAAGCAGATCGTTCAGAACCCGATCCTGCAGTCCGAGCACGGTGGCGCCTTCGTCAGCCCGAACACCGACTACATCCAGGAAGCGGCCCAGTACGCGGCTCCCCTCGGCGGTGAATTCGCTCCCCTGGAGCAGTTCAACGAGAAGTATCGTGGCGCGCTGACCTACTGGAAGTTCAACCGCGAAGCCGGCCGCATCGAGCCCGAGAACTCGTTCTCCCTCGAACTGCCGCCCTACAGCCAGGATCTGTCCGATTTCGGCAAGGGTCCGTCGGATGGCTGGTCGTTCGTCAACTCCTTCTGCACCGAGCGTTATGTCGGCGGCATCGAGCGCGGCCGTCCGCCCTTCGAAGCGGGCTGCTCGGCCAAGGATCACGACTACCTGCACGTGATCAACTGGAAGAAGGCCGCCGAGCTGGTCAAGGCCGGCAAGGCCAAGAAGATCAACGGCCACAACGTCCTGAGCATCGATACCGCGGTCAAGGAAGGCATCCTGGTGCTCGTCCCCGAGCCCAAGAGCCCGCACGGCGTCGACGTCAGCCCGGACGGCAAGTTCGTGATCGTGTCCGGCAAGCTGGACAGCCACACCACCGTCTACGACATCGCCAAGATCGAAGCCGCCATTGCCGCCAAGACCTTCGCCGGCAAGGACGAGTACGGCATTCCGATCATCGCGCTGGAGACCGTTGCCCACAATCAGGTGGCGCTGGGCCTCGGCCCGCTCCACACCCAGTACGACTCCAAGCCCTGCGTCGCGTACACCTCGCTGTACGTGGACTCCATGGTCGCCAAGTGGGACTACTGTGAGGGCAAGGTGCTCGACAAGCTGTCGGTGCACTACAACATCGGCCATCTGATGGCCATGGAAGGCGATACCGCCAAGCCGAAGGGCAAGTACCTGATCGCCCTGAACAAGCTGGCCATCGATCGTTTCGCTCCGGTGGGTCCGCTGCATCCGCAGAACCACCAGCTGATCGATATCTCCGGCGACAAGATGCAGCTGCTGTACGATATGCCGCTGCCGTTGGGCGAGCCCCACTATGCCGTGTCGATCTCGCTCGACAAGCTGAAGACCAACGTCCGCTATCCGTTCGGCACCGACTCTCGCACCGAGAAGAAGTCGCCGTTCGCGGTCCGCCCCGGCCAGGAGCGTATCGAGAAGAAGCCGGGTAAGGTCGAAGTGTTCGGCACCGTGATCCGCTCGCACATCACGCCGGAAATCATCGAGGCGAACGAGGGTGACGAAATCACCGTCCACCTGACCAACCTCGAGCGTGCCCAGGACGAGACCCATGGTTTCGCCATCTCCAAGCACAACGGCAACCTGTCCATCGAGCCGGGCAAGACCGCCTCGCTGACCGTCAAGGCCAACAAGGCCGGCGTGTTCCCGTACTACTGCACCGAGTTCTGCTCGGCGCTGCACCTTGAGATGGAAGGCTACCTGCTGGTTCAGCCCGCCAACTACAAGGCTTCGGGTGCCAAGGGCAAGGAAGGCCAGGTTTACGGCCAGAAGGACTACGACGCCCGCGTGAAGGCCAATGTCGATACCCAGGCCGTCATCAACAGCGTCGTCGGCTACATCACCAGCGTGAACTTCAAGGACTTCCCGCAGGTGGTCGCCATGGTCGAAGACGCCACCGAGCAGCTGGGCTACGCCGAGCAGAACAAGAAGAAGTCTGAAGAGTTCGCCGCCAAGGGCGACTACAACAGCGCCTTCCTGTGGGCCGAGCAGTGGTTCCAGTATCAGGTCAAGGCCGCCGATATCGGCCTGCGTGCCAAGACCTTCCTGGAGCAGAACGGCGCCAAGAAGGTGGAGGCCGCTCCGGCCAAGTAAGGCGTACACGGTAAGATCGGGGTGGGATTATTCCCACCCCGGTTCCGCCAGAAACCCGGCGGGGTGGGCTTGCCCGCTCCGCCGGTTCTTTTTGAGGGGGCGGCCTGACTTTAGTCGGCTCGGCCCTTGGAAAAATCCAAGACTTAACCAAAGTCATGGGGGCGTCTGTACCCCACGGGTAGTTTCCGTCGAAATTATCCGGACACGAGGGCTGGCCCGGCCTTGCTCTCGGTCTTAAGCGAGCCTGGAGAGGATCAGACATGTTCAAGACCATCAAGCGGCAACTCCCCGTCATGGCCCTGACCGCGGCCTTCGGCGCCGTTTCCCTGGCGCCGGCCCTTGCCGCCGATGGCAAGGCGCTCTACGCCGACAAGGGCTGCGTCGCCTGCCATGGCGAGGACGCCAAGACCCCGCTGCAGGAAGGCTTCCCCAAGCTGGCCGGACTGGCCTCCGACTACATCGTCAACCAGATCAAGGACATCAAGGCCGGTGCCCGCACCAACGGCCAGAGCGTTGATTCCATGAAGCCCATCGTGGAAGACCTGTCCGAGGCCGACGCCAAGGCCATCGCCGATTACCTGGCCAGCCTGAAGGAGGCTCCGGCCGCCGCCGCCGCCGCCGCCGGCGCTCCCCATCCGGGCAAGACCCTGTTCCTGACCAAGACCTGCGTGGCCTGCCACGGCAAGGAAGGCAAGAAGCCGCTGCCCGGCTATCCCGCCATCGCCGGCCAGGATAAGGCCTATATCATTGCTCAGGCCAGTGACATCCAGGCCGGCAAGCGCACTAACGGCAAGTCCAGCGCCATGCAGCCGGTCATGCACCTCGTGAACGCCGACGAACTGGCTCTGGTTGCGGAATACTTGTCCACAGTCAAGTGATCGCCCGGACGCCTCGTTTAAGGTTCCGACCAAATACGTTAGACCCTGGAGATAGAACGATGTTGAAGCTCAAACACAGCCTAGCCGCTCTGGCCGCGGTTTCTGCCCTGCTCGCTGGCGGAGCGGTGTATGCGGCCGATCATGCTGCCCCCAAGAAGGGCAAGTCGGTCGGTGAGGAGGGCTATGTGTGGAACGCCGGCGGTGGCGAAGAGGACGAGGCTCTCGGCCTTAAGCCCGACCTCAAGAACGGCCGTGAAGTGTATGAAGTTTGCTCGGCCTGCCATCAGCCGGAAGGCTGGGGTCTGCCTGACGGCACCTTCCCGCAGCTGGCCGGCCAGCACTACAAAGTCATCATCAAGCAGCTGGCCGACATTCGCGCTCTGAACCGCGAAAACCCGACCATGTATCCCTTCGCCCTGCCGAGCCAGATCGGTGGCCCGCAGGCGGTCGCCGATGTCGCCGGTTACATCCAGACCCTGAAAATGAGCCCGGAAAACGGTAAGGGCGATGGCAAGGACCCGGCGCTGGGCAAGAAGCTTTACGCCGACAATTGCACCCGCTGCCACGGTGCCGCCGGCGAGGGCGACAACGAGAAGTTCTATCCGCGCATCGAGGCACAGCACTACGCCTATTTGCTGCGCCAGTTCAATGAGATCAAGGCCGGCAAGCGCCGCAATGCCAATCCGGATATGGTCAAGCAGATTCACGACTTCACCGATCAGGAGACCCGTGCCGTTCTCGACTACGTCTCCCGGCTGGTTCCGCCCAAGGAAAAGGTTGCGCCCAAGGGCTGGAAAAATCCTGACTTCCAGTAGATTTTTCTGATATAAGGTGGATAATGGGGCGGCGTCCGAACTTCCGGTCGCCGCCCTCCCTCCGATCCACCTGACCAGCCAACGGGGTAACTTCCATGGCCAATAACAGCAAGAGCAAGCCGACGCTCGTGCGAATTCTTACCGTGATCGCCATGCTTTTCATCGGCGGCGCGTATTTCTCACCCATCTGGTGGGTGGCGCTGAAGGCTCCCAACTATCCGGCCGAGACCTTCCCCGACGGTATCCGTATTCACTTCCACGTCAACGGCGTCTTCAACGGCTGCTCCAGCCAGGAGAAGCCCAAGGACGCCAAGGAAGCCGCCTGGGGCGACGAGGAAGGCGGCCTGGACTGCGTCCACGAGATGAATGTGATCAACCACTTCATCGGCATGGAGCCCATCGAGGTCGGCGCCAAGTACGAGATCAAGGCCGCTCCCTACCTGTTTTCCCTGGTCGGCGTGATGCTTCTGGCCTTCCTGTTCTATGCCGGGCCGTTCTGGTGGGTGCTGCCCTTCTCGGGCATCGTCATTCCCGTGGCCTTCGTCGTCGACTACTCGGCCTGGCTGTGGTGGTTCGGCCATAATCTGCGCGCCTGGGCGGCCTTCTCGGTCAAGCCGTTCATGCCCACCGTGTTCGGTGACGGCAAGGTGGCGCAGTTCTCCACCTACTCGTATCCCCATTACGGCTTCGGTCTGCTGATGGCCGGGTCGCTGTGCCTGATCCTGGCGTTGCTGCTGCAGCGCAAGGCGCTCAAGTCGGAATAGTCCCGTTCGCAATCCGGCGGGAGCGGAGACGAGGTTGATGGTCGTGTGGTTCAAGACCTTTTCAAAGTCTAAACTGGCGATATTGGCCCTCGTCTTCGCCGCCGGGCTGTCCCCCGCCGGGGCCGCCCCTCAGGGACCCCAGGGGTTGGATGGCGAGCCGCTGCTGGATTCCACCCTGCTGCAGGCGCTGATCGACATCGCGCAGCCCGGCCAAGTCATCACTCCGCCGCCGGGGCGCTACCGATCCCATCTGGTGATCAGCAAGCCGATCATCTTCGACGGCAAGAATCAGGTGATCCTGGACGGCGAGGGCACCGGCTCGGTGCTGTGGATCAAGACCGACGGCGCCATCGTGCGCAACTTCCGCATCACTAACAGCGGTCCCAACCACGCCCAGCAGGATGCCGGCATCCAGGTGCGCGGCAAGAACAACGTGGTCGAGGACAACCGGATGGACAACGTGCTGTTCGGGTTCAGCCTCGAACAGTCCGAGTACAATACCGTCCGGCGCAACAAGGTCGAGGGCAAGAGGATCAGCCTGGGCCGGCGCGGCGACGGCATCAAGCTGTGGTACTCGCACCATAACCTGATCGAAGACAACGAATTCACCAGCGGCCGCGACATCGTCTTCTGGTACGCAACCCACAACCGCTTCGTCGGCAACCGGCAGAGCGGTGGGCGTTATGGCCTGCACCTGATGCAGGCCCAGTACAACATCGCGGAGAACAACTATTTCTTCGACAATTCCACCGGCATATCGATGATGTACGATACCGGCGACGAATTGCGGAACAACGTCATCGCCAAGGCCATCGGGGCGGCCGGCGTCTGCATTTCCATGAAGGAAAGCAGCGACGTGGTGATCGAGAACAACGACATTCTCTATTGCTCGCAGGGTATTTCCATCGACGTGGCGCCCTATGAGCCGGATACCAAGAATGTCATCCGCGCCAATCGCATCGCCTATAACGACATGGGCGTGGCCTTCCTCAACGACTGGAAGGGCAACGAGTTCACCGGCAACCTGTTCACCGGCAACATCACCGAAGTGGCGGTCTATGGCGGCGGCAGCGCCAAGCGCAACCTCTGGGATTCCAACCGCTGGGAGGATTACCAGGGCTTCGACCGCGATGGCGACGGCATCGGCGACAAGCCCCACCGGCTGTACAACTACGCCGGCCGGGTGTGGATGGACAAGCCCAATACCCGCTTCTTCAAGGGCACGCCGCTGCTGGAGGTTCTGGACTTCCTCGACCGTCTGGCGCCGTTCTCCGAGCCGGTGCTGATGCTGGAGGACAAGCATCCGCTGGTCGCCTCCGACGCCAAGGTCAAGGCCGGATCGACCCTCGACGCCACCGAGGATCTGCGCAAGAACCCCGACCGCCCCAAGCCGGCGGGCGAGGCCCCCATCGCCCATGACAAGGTGAGCGGGCCGGGCGGGGCCACTACCGGCCGGCGGGGCTCGCTCGAGCCCCAGCGCGGCCCTATCGGGAGCAAGGATGATGACTGAGCAAAACGCGCCGCCCAAGGCCGGTCCGGCGCCGCTTCCCAACAACAAGACCCGCCGTCAGATCATGCGCTCCATCGCCATGGGCGGCGCGGTGATCGGGGCGTCGCTGTTCGGATTCTTTCCCGTGCTCCGCAAGTGGACGCCACGGCTGCGCCCGCCGGGCGCCATCGACGAGACCGAGTTTCTCGCCGCCTGCATCAAATGCGGCCAGTGCGTGCAGGTTTGCCCGGTGAGGGCCATCCGCCTGGGCGACCTGGACGAGGGCTTCGGAGTGGGCGTGCCCTACATTCCGGCCCGCGAGCAGGCCTGCGATTTCTCGTGCGACGCGGTGCAGTGCGTGCTGGCCTGCCCCACCGGGGCGCTCAGCCACACTATCAGCAAGCGCGAGGAGGTCCGCATGGGCCTCGCCCGCCTGGACCGCCCCAATGCCTGCCTGGCCCGCAAGGGCGAGGGGTACAAGGGGGCGGCCCGACCGGCTCCCTTCAAGGGCGTTCACCGCTATGCCGAGATCGACCGCTGGAAGCCGGTCAAGCTGGCCGAGTACAAATACGACCTGGAGGTTTGCGACCTGTGCGTCCGCGAATGCCCGGTTCCCAACGCCATCAGCATGGAGCCCGTGAGCAATGACCCCGCCGACAAGCGCCGCACTCCCGTGGTGCATCAGGCCTGCGTCGGCTGCGGCATGTGCGAGATGATCTGCCCGACCGAGGCGGCCTCCATCGTCGTCGACATCCGGCGCAAGTGGGGAGACGCGTGATGAAACTCCTCACCTCGCTGAAGATCATGCTGGGCGCCGCGCCCCAGCGGCCCACCAGCTACACTCCCGAGGCCCTGGCCATGCAGGAGGCCAAGCGGCTGGTCAAGGGACCGGAGCGGGCCAAGGAAATCAAGGCCGCCCACGCCGAGCACTCCAGCCACAAGTGGCGCAACATCCGCTGGGCGACGCTGATCATGGTCAACATGATCTTCGTGCTGTCGTTCCGCTTCGACGTGCAACTGGTGGAAGGGGCGCTGACCGCGTCTCGGGTCATCGGCTTTCACTTCGCCGACCTGAACTCGGCCATCCAGGTGATGCTGGCCTACAAGGTCATTTTGATCAATCTGGTGATCGGCACCGGCACGGTGCTGTTCATGTGGTGGCTGCTGGGCGGGCGTACCTTCTGCTCGTGGACCTGCCCCTACCACCTGCTGGCCGAGATCGCGGAAAAGATCCATCTGGCGCTGGCCAAGCGCAAGATGGTGGTGGATTACCCGCTGCATCGCGGCTCGCGGACCGTGCTTTATGTGGTCTTCGCCCTTCTGGCCTTCGTCAGCGGCTATACGGTGTTCGAGTCCATCTCGCCCACCGGCATCGTGTCGCGCGCCCTGATCTACGGGCCGGGCCTCGCCATGATCTGGGTGCTGGGTCTGCTGGCCTACGAGATCATCTTCATCCGCCGTATGTGGTGCCGCTACATCTGCCCGATCGGCCTGACCTACGGCTTCGTCGGAGCGGTGTCGCCCACCAGGGTGACCTACAATATGGAGAACTGCCTGCACGAGGGGGACTGCCGCAAGGTCTGCCTGGTGCCCCATGTGCTGGAATGCACCAAGAAGACCTATGCCGATGACGTCAACATCGCCATCGGCGCCGATTGCACCCGCTGCGGCCTGTGCATCGACGCCTGTCCCACCGGGTCTCTGAAATACGAGATCAAGGGACTGAGCAAGCTGTTGTAGGTTGATGCCTTGCTCCGGAGTTGGGCCGGAGCGGGCGAGGGCAAAGAGGATATGCGGCAGGAATGATCGTTTTCGACAACGTCTCCAAGACCTTCAAGCGCCACCGGGTGCTGGACGGCGTCAGCCTGTCCATCGACAAGGGCGAGCGGATCGCGCTGGTGGGCTCCAACGGCGCGGGCAAGACCACCCTGATCCGTTGCCTGCTGGGCGAGTACCTGCACGAGGGCTCGGTCACCGTCAACGGCGTGCCGCCGCGCGGCAACCGCAAGACCGTGTTGTCCCATGTGGGCTTCGTGCCGCAGATTCCGCCGCCGCTCAAGATGCCGGTGGGGGAACTGGTCAACTTCTCGGCCGCCGTCTGCGGCTCGGACCCCGAGCGCATCATCACCATGGTGCGTGAGCTGGGCCTGGATTGGGACATGGTGCGCGGGCGGCCCTTCGTGAAGCTGTCGGGCGGCATGAAGCAGAAGATGCTGATCGGCATCGCGCTGGGCCGCGATTCCGACCTGCTGATCATGGACGAGCCCGCCGCCAATCTGGACCCCGAGGCCCGGCACATCTTCTTCCACCTGCTGCACGAGCGGAAGGACAACGCCGTCATGCTGATCACCAGCCACCGCCTGGACGAGGTGGCGGCGCTGGTCAACCGCGTGGTGGAGATGGATCAGGGCAAGGTGGCGCTGGACGACCGGGTGGCCGACGACGTCGACATGACGGCGCGTCTCGATTGCCTGGTGCGCCTGACCCGGGCCGAGCCCGCCTTCGCGCGCGCCATGGGCGACTGGCAGTTCGTCGCCGAAGACGGCGGCGTGGCATGGCGGGGCGTGGTCAACGGCCCAGACCGGTTGCGCTTTCTGGGCGTTCTCGCCCGCTATGCCGGTCTGGTGGCCGGTATCGAGATGAAATAGGAGCCGATGCCATGTGCCAGCATCACGGCCAGACTCATGATGTCAGCCGCCGCCGCTTCCTGGCCCTGGTGCCGGGCATGGTCCTCGCCGTCTCGGCCTGCGGCCAGTCGACCACCGGGCCGGCCGAGATCAAGTGGGGGCGCGAGACCTGCGAGTATTGCGGCATGATCATCGACGACCCCCATTTCGCCGCCCAGGTGCGCGGCGCCGACCACAAGGTGCACAAGTTCGACGATCTGGGCGACGCCGTGCTGTGGATGGCCAAGCAGGGCTGGGCCGACGACGTGGCCGTGGAATTCTGGGTGGGCGGCGTCGAGACCGGCCAGTGGCTGGACGGCCGCAAGGCCTTCTACATCGACGGCCAGCATACCCCCATGGCCCACGGCTACGGCGCCCTCGATACGGGGCGGAGCGGCACCGTCGACTATACCGCCATGAAGACCGCGGTGCTGGCCCGGGGCTCCACCAGCCGCTGCGAGCCCTCGGAGACTCCCTCGGACACCACGACGCGAGACGGCTGATGAATGCGCTTTATCTTACCGCCCGGCTGGACATCGCGGAATCCCTGCGGTCCCGCTGGTTCATGTTCTACTCCATCGTGTTCGGCGGCATCGTGGTGCTGCTGTTCGTGTTCGGCCTGACCGAATCGCGCATCCTGGGCTTCACCGGCCTGTCGCGCCTGCTGGTGACCTATATCCAGTTGTGCGTCGCCATTTTGCCGGTATTCATCCTGATCACCACGGTCCGGTCGGTGGCGGGCGACCGCGACGCCGGGGTGTTCGAATACATGCTGTCCCTGCCGGTGCCGCTCTATGCCTGGTTCTGGGGCAAGATGGTCGGCCGCTTCGTGGTGGTGTTCCTGCCGGTTTTCGGTGCCATGGCGGTGGCCGCGGTCTATGCCGCCCTGCGCGGCATCGAGGTGGATTGGAGCCTGTTCGTGCTCTATACCGCCCTGCTGGTGGCTCTGGCCTGGGCGTTCCTGGGGATCGGCATGCTGATCTCCACCCTGGCGCGCACCCCCGACGTGGCCCAGACCGGCGCCTTCCTCACCTGGCTGGTGCTGCTGCTGTTCCTCGACCTCATTCTGCTGGGCCTGATGATCCGCGAGCGTCTGCCACTGGAACTGATCGTCGGCATCGCCGTGGCCAATCCGCTGCAGAGCTTCCGCACCGCCGCCATCCTGCTGTTCGACCCGCAGATGGTGGTTCTGGGGCCAAGCTCCTATGTGATCCTCGACGCGCTGGGCCGCAGCGGCTATCTTACATTCGCACTTGCTTATCCAGTGGCGCTGGGCACCGTCAGCGCCGGGATCGGCTATTTCCTGTTCCGTCGAGGTGACCTTCCTTGACCTCTTCGCTGTCCGGTACTTTCGGCTTCCAGTCGGTTAGCCCCGAGGAGCGCGAGCAGCGCATCCGCGCCGTGTTCAACGCCGTGGCGCCGCGCTACGACCTGATGAACGACGTGATGAGCTTCGGCATCCATCGTCTGTGGAAGCGGGCGATGGTCAAGGCCGCCCGTCCGGCGGCCGGGCAGGTGATCGTCGATCTGGCCGGCGGCACCGGCGATGTGGCCCGTCTGCTGGCCGGTCGCGACCGCCGGGTGATGGTCTGCGACCCCTCGCCCGAGATGATGGCGGTGGGGGAAACGCGTTGCCAGGGGCTGGGCATCGAGTTCGTGGAGGGCAAGGCCGAGGCCATGCCGTTCGACACCAATTCGGTGGACACCCTGACCATCGCCTTCGGCCTGAGGAACGCCACCAGCCCGGAGGCGGCGCTGGCCGAGATCCATCGGGTGCTCAAGCCCGGCGGCTGGTTCGTCTGCCTTGAATTCTCCAAGCCCTGGGCGCTGATCCGGCCGTTCTACGACGCCTATTCCTTCCACGTGATTCCGCGCCTGGGCGCCTGGATCGCCCGCGAGCCCGCCGCCTATGCCTATCTGGTGGAATCCATCCGCCGCTTCCCCGACCAGCGCGAGATGGCCGGGCTGATGCGTACGGCCGGCTTCGAGCGCATCCATTGGCGCAACCTGTCGGCCGGTATCGCCTGTCTGCATTCCGGTGTGAAGCCCGCGTCATGAAGCTCGATCCCGGCCAGCCCGAGCCGCCGTCGCTGATCATCGATGGGCAGCGTTCCAGCCGGGCCGACCAGCCGCCGGACGGCTGGCGGTTGTGGCTTCTGGCCATCCGTCCCAAGACCCTGACCATTTCCATCGCCCCGGTGGTGGCCGGCAGCGCCCTGGCCTGGGCCGATGCCCACAGCCTGGACCCGCGTCCCTTCGCCGCCTCGCTGTTCGGCGCCCTGGCCATCCAGGCGGGAACCAATCTCTACAACGACGTGGGCGATGCGCTCAGGGGCGGCGACCAGCCGCTGCGCCAGGGGCCGCCGCGCATCACCGCGCTCGGCTGGGCGACGCCGGAGCGGGTCAAGCGCGCCGCGCTGTCCTGTTTCGCCCTGGCCGCCCTGGTGGGCCTCTATCTCGTCTGGCTGGGCGGCTGGCCCATCGTCGCCCTGGGCCTGGCCTCGCTGGTGGCCGGCTGGGCCTATTCCGGCGGCCCCAAGCCCATCGCCTATACGCCCACCGGCGAAGCCTTCGTCATCGCCTTCTTCGGCATCGGCGCGGTGGGCGGGACCTATTACCTGCAGACCCTATCCCTGACCGGTCAGTCGATCATCGTCGGGGCGGCCATCGGCGCGGTGGCGGCGGCGGTGTTGCTGGCCAACAATTATCGCGATATGGAGCCCGACCGTCTGGCCGGGCGCCGGACCCTGGCCATCCGCGCCGGGGTCGAGGCGTCCAAGGCCATCTACGGCGCGCTGCTGCTGTTGCCCATCGCCCTGCTGGCCTCGCCGCTGGGGCCTAAGGGCGGCTGGCTCTGCCTGGGGGCGCTACCCGTCGCGCTGCGGCTGATCCTGCGTTTCGCCACCCAGGCGCGGGGGCCGGCCTTCAACGCCATTCTGGCCTCGACGGCGCGCTTCCAACTGCTGCTGGCTTTCCTTCTGGCCCTGGGGGTGACGCTGTGATCACCCAGGCTGCCCTGCCGCTGGCGCTGGCCTTCATCATGTTCGCCATGGGCTTGACCATGGACGGGCGCGATTTCAAGGTGGTGTTCGGCCATCCCAAGGCCATGGCGGTAGGTCTGGCGGCCAAGCTCCTGCTGCTGCCCGCCCTGGGGCTGGCCCTGGTGCTGGTCTGGAAGCCGCCGGCCGACTTCGCCGTGGGCATGATCCTGCTGGCCGCCTGTCCCGCCGGAGTGACCTCGGCGCTGCTCACCCACCATGCCGGCGGACGTATCGCCCTGGCCGCCACCATTACCGCGCTCACCAGTCTGGCCGCCACCGTCACGGTGCCGTTGCTGGTCAATGTGGGTCTCGCCCTGTTTGCGGGCTATGACCGGTCGGTCGAGATTCCGGTGGGCAAGATGACCCTGGGCATCTTCCTGGTGGATACGGTGCCGCTGGCCCTGGGGCTGGGCATTCAGCGCTTCCGGCCCAAAGCGGCCGAGCGCCTGGGGCGCATCGCCCGGCCGGTGGCCACCCTGCTGTTCGCCCTGATCGTGGTGGGAGCCTTCGTCAGCCAGCGTCAGTCGCTGATCGACCATGTGGGCGATGTGGTGCCCGCCGCCCTGGCGCTCAATCTGGCCGCCATGACCGCCGCCTGGACGCTGGGCGCCTTCGCCCGGCTGGAGCTGGCCGACCGCATCGCCATCGTCATGGAGAACGGCCTGCAGAACGGGGCGCTGGGCATCTTCGTGGCGGTGACGCTGCTGGGCAACCCGGCCATGATGGTGCCCAGCATCGTCTACGCCTTCGTCATGAACCTCACCGCCGTGGCCTTCATCTGGGCGGTCAAGCGGCGGCGGCGGGTGGTCAGCGGTTAGGGTCGACCACCACCCGGCCCTTGACGTCGCCCTTCAGGATCTTGGCCCCCATCTCGGGCAGGTCCACCAGACGCACCTCGGTGGTCAGGGAATCCAGCTTGTCCAGGGGCAGCAGCTCGGCGAGGCGCTTCCACGCCACCAGGCGCTTGGGCTTGGGACACATCACCGAATCGATGCCCAGGATGCTGGCGCCGCGCAGCAGGAAGGGCAGGACCGTCATGGTGAACTCGATGCCGCCGGCATTGCCGCACGACGCCACGGCGCCGCGCATGCGCAGGCTGGCGACGGTATTGGCCAGGGTGGCGCCGCCGACGCTGTCCACCACCGCCGCCCAACGCTCGGAAAGCAGCGGCTTGGCCGGCGGGGTGCCGACCTCGGCGCGGTCGATGATGGAGGCGGCGCCCAGCGAGCGCAGGTAGTCGCCCAGGCTTTCGCGGCCGGTCGAGGCGGCGACCCGGTAGCCCAGCCGGGACAGCAGCAGCACGGCGACGCTGCCCAGGCCGCCGGCGGCGCCGGTGACCAGCACCTCGCCCTCGTCGGTGGTGCGCAGGCCGTGATCCTCCAGCGCCATCACCGCCAGCATGGCGGTGAAGCCGGCGGTGCCCACCGCCATGGCCTGCCGGGTGGACAGGCCGGCGGGCAGGGGAACCAGCCACTCGGCCTTGACGCGGGCCTTGGCCCCATAGCCGCCCCAATGGGTCTCGCCCACCCGCCAGCCGGTCAGGATCACCTTGTCGCCCGGCTTGAATTCGGGCGATGCGCTGGTTTCGACCGTGCCGGCGAAATCGACGCCGGGCACGTGCGGGTACTTGCGCACCAGACGGCCCAGCCCGTTGAGGATCATGCCGTCCTTGTAGTTGAGCGTGCTGTACTCGACCTTGACCAGCACCTCGCCCTCGGGCAGGTCGGAATCGGCCAGCCGGCGGATGGAGGCGGTCACCTTGCCGTCGGTCTCGTCAAGCATCAGTGCGGGGAAGTCGCTCACGGTTGCCTCCTGGGCGGATGGAAACTGTCCGCCAGTGTAGCAGCCAGCGCGCCCTGCCGCACCGTGCCTCGTGAACGGGAACGGCGCCGGCCGAGGTTTCCTTGCGTCCCGGACCGGGTTACCCTGGGATGTTCCGGTCCGGGGAGAATTTCATGTCCATTTCCGCGCCCCTGCAGCGCCCCTTCGTTCATTCCGGCGGCACGGGAGCCATGATCCGGCTGGCCCTGGTCAATCTGGTCCTGTCGGTGGTTACCCTGTCGCTGTGGCGGTTCTGGGGCAAGACCAGGGTGCGCCGCCAGTTGTGGGGCGGCACCACCGCCTGGGCCGATCCGGTGGAGTATATCGGCACCGGCAAGGAGCTGTTCATCGGCTTTCTGCTGGTGCTGTTCGTCATCTATCTGCCCATCGTCGGCGGCCTCGCCTGGGCGCAGGTGCTGGTCGCCGCCGGCGATCCGCTGGGCGGGCTGGTGATGTCGGTGCTTTATCTGCTTACCGTGCTGCTGGTGGCGGTGGGACTGTACCGGGCACGGCGCTACCAGATGAGCCGCACCCGCTGGCGCGGTATCAGGGGCGGTCAGACCGGGTCGGGCTGGGGCTATGCCCTGCGCTCGCTGCTGGTGTGGATCGCCGTGCCCCTCAGTCTGGGCTGGGCCTGGCCGTGGGGCGAGATGTGGCTGGCCCGCTACCGCTTCAACAACACCACCTTCGGGGACCGGCGCTTCACCTGCGACGCCACCGCCTCGGGCCTTTACGGCCGGTTCCTCCTGGTGTGGATCAGCGGGCTGCTGTTCGCCCTGGTCGCCGCCTTCCTCGCCTGGGGGGCGGCGGAGGTCGCCCGGGGAAGCGGTCTGTCCGAGGCCAGGGTCGGTTTTCTCTTCACCATGGCCCTGGCCGTGCTGGCGGTGATCATCCTGGTCCTGCCCTGGGCGTGGTACCGGGCCGGCTTCTACCGCAACCTGGCCGCCGGAATCCGGTTCGAGGGCAGCCGTTTCGCCGCCGATGCCGGGGCGTGGCGGCTGATGCGGCTGGTGGCCGGCAATATGGTGATCTCGCTGTTCTCGTTGGGCACCCTGCGCCCCTGGGCGTCCCTGCGCACCTTCCGCTATGCCTGCGCCATCATCGGGGTGGAGGGCGAGCCCGATTTCGCCGCCGTGCACCGCTCGGCCGATACCGGCCCCAAGACGGGCGAGGGGCTGATCGCCGTGCTGGACGGAGCCGGGGAATTTTGAACGGCATCGCCGCCGACCGCCCCGGACGGTTCAGCGACGGACGCAGCGCCGCCGTACGCAAGGTGGTTGTGCGCGTTCTGGCCACCGGCCTGGAAATCCGGGGAGCCGACGGCTTCCTCATCGCGGTATGGAAGACCGGCGACCTGATCGCCGACGGGACCTGGGCGGAAAAGCGCGGTGTAAGGCTGCGCTGCGCCTCCGAGCCCGACGCCCGGCTGGCGATCGAGGATGCCTACGTGATCCGCGACGTGCTGCCGCAACCACCGGCGGCGCCCCGGCGCAAGCGTCACGCCCTGGTCCTGGCCTGCCTGCTGGGGGCGGGGGTGCTGGCCGGTCTGATGCTGGGACTGGCGCCGGGGTCCAGGCTGCTGGCCCATCTGGTGCCGGTCGGGCTGGAACGCCAGTGGGGCCAGTCCATCGCCACCGGGCTGGAAGGCCAGATGAAGGCCTGCGAGGGGAGGGACGGTTTGCGGGTGCTGGACGCCCTGGCCCGCCGTCTGGCCGAGCCCCTGCCGGCCGAGCGGCGGCAGGTCAGCATCCACGTGCTGCGGTCCAAGGACATCAACGCCCTGGCCTTGCCGGGTGGCGAGATCATCTTGTTCTCCGGCCTGCTCGCCAAGGCCGAGGGACCGGACGAGTTGGCCGGAGTGCTGGCCCACGAACTCACCCATATCGGCCAGCGCCATGTGACCGCCGCCATGATCCGCGCGCTGGGCGTCGGCGTGTTCGCCACCATGATCACCGGCGACGCCTCGGGGCTGGTGGCCAGCGGCCTGGGGGCCGCCCTGGCCGGCGCCTATTCCCGCGAGGACGAGAGCGCCGCCGACATGGGGGCGCTGAGCCTGCTGGAGGCGGCGGGCATCGGCTCGGAGGGGCTCGCCCAGTTCTTCCGCCGCCTGGAGATCATGGAGGGACAGCAGGGCCAGCTCCTGGCCTGGCTGGGCACCCATCCCGAATCCGGCAGCCGTGCGGCGGCGGTCGAGGCGCGGCGGCGGCCAGAGCCTCACCTGCCGGCCCTGTCCGACGCCGACTGGCAGGCGGTGAAGCGGGTCTGTTCCAAACCCAAGCCGTGATCCCCATGTAACCTCCCGGGGCCGGGCGGCGAACCCGTCTTCAAGAGGCTGGTGGAGTGACGAGCATGTTGATCAGATCCGGGTCCTTCCCGCGCGAGTCCGAGGTGACCGACAAGGCGCTGTGGCTGGACCGCCGCCGCTTTCTGGCGCTGGGGGCGGCGGGCGCCCTGGCGCTGTCGGGCACGGGAGCCGAGGCGGCGCTGTCCACCGTCAAGGGGCCGTTTTCCACCGACGAGCCGCCGACGCCGCAGAAGGACGTCACCACCTACAACAACTTCTATGAACTGGGGGTGGACAAGTCCGATCCCGCCCAACTGGCCCCCAGCTATTTCGGCAAGACCAGGCCGTGGAGCGTCACCATCGCCGGGGAATGCGCCAGGCCCGGCACCCTGGGCTACGAGGATCTGATCAGGCCCCATAAGCTGGAGGAGCGCATCTACCGCCTGCGCTGCGTCGAGGCGTGGTCCATGGTCATTCCCTGGGTGGGCATTCCCCTGGCCGAGGTGCTGAAGCGCTTCGAGCCCAATTCGCGGGCCAAGTACGTGGAGTTCACCACCCTGCAGGACCCCGAGCGCCTGCCCGGCCAGCGCCGCGCCGTCATCGACTGGCCCTATGTGGAGGGATTGCGCATGGACGAGGCCATGCACCCCTTGACCTTGCTGGCGGTGGGCCTCTATGGCGAGGAATTGCTGCCGCAGAACGGCGCGCCCATCCGTCTGGTGGTGCCGTGGAAGTACGGCTTCAAATCCATCAAATCCATCGTCCGCATCCGTTTTGCCGAGACTCCGCCGAAAACCGCCTGGATGAAGGCGGCGCCGCGGGAATACGGCTTTTACGCCAACGTCAATCCGGCGGTGGACCATCCGCGCTGGAGCCAGGCCAGCGAGCGGCGCATCGGCGAGTTCCTGCGGCGCAAGACGCTGCCCTTCAACGGCTACGCCGATCAGGTGGCGTCACTGTATGCCGGCATGGATCTGGCGGCGAACTACTGATGGACAAGCTGCTGCGGCGATCCTGGGTCAAGCCGCTGTTGTTCGGCCTTTGCCTGATTCCCCTGGGTCTGCTGGCGTTCCGGGCGGCGAGCGGCGGGCTGGGGGCTAATCCCATCGAGGCCTGCAACCGCTTTCTCGGCGACTGGGCGCTGCGCTTCCTGCTGATCGCCCTGGCGGTGACGCCGATGCGGGAACTGAGCGGATGGAACGCTCTGGCCCGCTGGCGGCGCATGCTGGGCCTGTTCGCCTTCGCCTATGTGGTGCTGCACTTCAGCTCCTATGTCGGTCTCGACCAGTTCTTCGACTGGCGGGCCATCGGTCGCGAGATCGTCAAGCGCCGCTACATCACGCTCGGCATGCTGGCCGTGCTGCTGCTGATCCCCCTGGCCGTTACCTCCACCGACGGCATGGTGCGCCGCTTAGGGGGGCGGCGCTGGCGGGCATTGCACCGGCTGGTCTACGTCATCGCGCCGCTGGGGGTGACCCACCACTGGATGATGGTCAAGAAGGACGTCACCGAGCCGGCCGTCCATGCCTTTATCCTGGCCGTGCTTCTTGGCTGGCGGCTGGCGGCACGGCTGCGGCATAATGGGGCGACGTCCAACCGCAAGGCCGCCGCATGCTCCGCGCCGCAATCCTCGTCGCCGCTGTCCTGATCCCCGCTGCTGCCTTGGCCGCCGCGCCCAAGAAGTGCTTCTCCCAGGCCGAGATCAAATCGGAGCAGGAGGTGCGCCAGGGCATCTTCCTGCGCGAGGCCGCCAATCGCTGCAACGAGCGGCTGCTGCCCGGCGCCCGCGACCGCTGGCAGAAAATCGAAGGCGCCAACGGCGCCAAATTCCGCTCGGCGGTTGACCGCCGGCAAAAGGCCTGGCAGCGCGAATTCCCCGATGATTGGAAGTATCAGATCAACTATGCCGACGGCCGGCTGGTCACCTATGCCCGCAACATCTCGCTGACCGAGGGATTTTGCGACAACATCGATGATCTGCTGCAGACCATCGAGAAGCGGGGCTTCGCCGCCTTCAGCAAGCTGTCGAAGGTGGTCCGCAATCAGGTGACCGACGACTACAAGGTCTGTCCCTGAAGGCCCCCGGTTTCCGGTATCTCCACACCCTCCGCTGGTTTTTCCCCCGCCGGGACCGGGATGGGGGCGGCTGTTCGGGTTTTAATTGTTATTATTCGGAGTATTCCAAAACCGTATACGCGCAATCATATTTTGTGACTCCTCAACCACAGTGAAAGTGTGGTAGCAGGCATCATCAATTGAGGTTTGCTCTCAATTAAAACCGTAATACGTAATTATGCTTATGATATAGGTGCTAAATTTATCCGTCAATAGACATATATTTCTTAGCGTAATGCTTTGCTGTCACTCTAGGTAGTAGCGGTAATTCATACGGTATATTGTTAAAAATTTTTGTAAACACCTTTTAAACGTCCCGACCACCTTCACGGCGTTGACCATCCCATTGCGTCAGCCGAGTCAAAGAGGAAGCCATGCTGACAAGATTGGGTATCGCCACGCGTCTCCTGGCCGGCTTTGCCGTCCTGATCGTTCTGATCGCCGGGCTGGCCGCCTTCGCCGTCCTTTCGGCCCGCGACATCGCCGAGATCGTCACCACCAGCCGGCGGGCCAGCGACAACGCCCTGAAGCTGGAAAGCATCGAGCGCCACATCTATGAAGCCCGCTTCAATATGTGGGTGTACTTCGCCACCGACGATCTCAGCCGCTATCAGCGGGCCAACGCCCTGGTCGGCGACCTGATCAAGGAAGTGGACGGCCTGCTGTCCTCCACCACCATAGTTACCGAGCGCCAGTCCCAGGTGAAGGAGCTGGCCGAGCAGATCGCCGCCTACAAGGTCCGGGTGGAGAAAATCAGCGAACTGAAGGCCCGCAAGGCGCCGTTCGAAGATCCGGAATACGTGGAGTCGCGGGTCAGCGCCGCCAAGATCAGCGCCACCATCGACAAGATCGGCGGGTCCCTGTCCCAGGGCTATCGCTCCACCGCCGACGAGCGGGCGGCCGAGGTGCGGGACCGGATCAGCGGATTCGGCACCCTGTCGGCCATCATCGGCGGCGTCGCCGTCATCGTCGGGCTGCTCTTCGCGGTGACCATCGGCCGCAGCATCACCCATCCGCTGAACGGGCTGGTGGAGGCGGTGCGCCGTCTGGCCGGCGGCGATACCGCCCTGACGGTGCCCGGTGCGGAGCGGCTGGACGAGTTCGGGCCGCTGGCCAAGGCCCTGGACGGCTGGCGGGTCGGCATGATCGACGCCGCCGCCCACAAGGCCGAGGAGCAGCGGCAGTTGGCCCTGCGCGAAACCCGCCAGCGCGCCATCGAGACCGCCACCCAGCGCTTCGACGAATCCATCGAGGCCACCCTGTCCCGCGTCAAGACGGCGGTGGAGCAGTTGCACGGCTCGGCCGACACCTTGTCGGCCAATGCCGAACAGACCCAGCGCCAGAGCGGCGCCGTCTCGTCGGCCACCGACGAGGCCACCGCCAACGTGGGGACGGTGGCGTCGGCCAGCGCCGAATTGTCCAGCTCCATCCACGAGATCTCCCGCCAGGTCCGCCAGTCGTCGGATATCGCCAAGGCCGCCGAACTCGAGGCGGTCGAGGCGACCCGCAAGATTTCCGGTCTGGTGGAAGCCGCCCAGCGCATCGGCCACGTGGTCAGCCTGATCAGCGACATCGCCAGCCAGACCAACCTGCTGGCGCTGAACGCCACCATCGAAAGCGCGCGGGCCGGCGAGGCGGGCAAGGGCTTCGCCGTGGTGGCCCACGAGGTCAAGAATCTGGCCGGCCAGACCGCCAAGGCCACCGACGAGATCACCCAGCAGATCGCCACGGTGCAGTCCGAGACCCAGTCGGCGGTGGAATCCATCGCCGGCATTTCGGGAACCATCTCGCGCATCAACGAACTGGCGACCATCATCGCCGGCGCCGTCGAGGAGCAGGGTGCCGCCACGGCGGAAATCGCCCGCAACGTGGATCAGGCCAACGAAGGCACTCGCGAGGTGGCCAGCAACATCTCGGGCGTGGCCCAGGCGGCGTCTGAAACCGGACGCATGGCCCAGGCGGTGTTCCAGTCGGCCAACGGCCTGCTGGACGAAAGCACCGCCCTGGAACGCGAGGTCCGGGAATTCCTGGCCAACGTGCGGGCCGCCTGATCACCAAACGAAAGCGCCCCGGCCGCAAGGCCGGGGCGTGAAGGCACACGCGTTAATGTTATAGCCGAAAGCGAGCATAGTAGTTCTCGTTTTGGTAGATTTGTCCTTGGGGGCCGGGATGGGGCCAGCCGTCTTGATGGCTTCGCCGGCATTGGCGGTATGGGTGCCGGCGGCGGTCAGGCCGTTGGCGCATGACAGAGGCCACTCGCCCGTGGGGGCCTTCCCACTCGAAGGCCGGAGGGTGGACCATTTACCCGGCCGGCGGCATCTGGGCGGCACGGCGGCGGACCGCGTTGAAATTGGCGGCGATGATGTCGAAAATCTGCTGGTAGGCCATGACGAAGCCTTCCGGCGAGGGAACCTGTGCCGCGGTGTAGATGTCCGTTTCATGCTCGAACGAGCTGTCGGGATTTTGGATATAGCTGACCCGGCTGTCGACCACGACGGATGATCCGGCCTGGGTTGGTTCGATCAAGAGCTTGAGGTAGCCGGTTCGCCGGAATGCATCCGGGTTCTCACTCTTGATCACCACCTTGGCATTGTCGGCCGACAGGAGGGTGTGGGTGCGGTTACGCTGCTCCCAGGGCTTGATCTGCTCCGAGGCGATCATGGCCCGGAACGAGTTGGCGAAGTAAAGCGCGACATCCGCCGTTTTGGCATCGGGGATTTCCACCATGGGGTAGCGGTGGGGCGGGGCGACCGTGGTGCTGCACGCGCCAACCAGAAACAACAGGCCGAATGCGGCCAGGAAGCGTCCCCACATTTCTCAGCTCCCCCAATCAAAGGCATATTGCTTTATGGGGCGATGCTACTAAGAGGTGCTTGTGCTGTCGATACTGACGAAGGTCTGGTGCAAACGAAAACGCCCCGGCCGCAAGGCCGGGGCGCTTCGAAGTCCGTGACGGACCGGATCAGCTCTGCGAGCCGCCACCGGTCGAGGCCAGATACATCACCAGGCTGGTGAAGACGGCGGTCAGCAGCAGGCCCAGATAGACCGAGAAGCCCAGCGGGCTGTGGGCCGGGCTGGGATCGGCGACGGCGCCGGACAGGGCGCCGAACACGGAAACGGCCAGATACAGAGCGATGACCAGCACGCCGGCCACGGTGAGACCCAGAACCTTCGGAAGGACGCCCATAACACGCTCCATGATTTGCGGTGACGGCCCCGTCGGGCCGTACGAATTGTCTTATCGGCCCTGATCGAGCCGATCCCCTCGACGGGAAGTACTACCAGATTTAGGGGCTTTGCGAAAGCTCCAATGAGACTATTTAAAAACTGGACCGGGAAAACGTGCCCCGTGAAATCGCCCTTTGTCTTTCCGGGCAAAGGCGGTGACACTTGTCGCCTCGACAGGCAGGAGGGGCTTCATGGCCGAAGCGGCAAGACTGATCCGGCCCGGCGATGCCGACGCCATCGCCCAGGGACGCCACGGCGATCCCTTTGCCGTTCTGGGACCCCATCGGGTCAAGGGCGGGACGGTGATCCGCACCTTCCAGCCCCATGCCCAGGACGTTTCGGTCCTCACCGCCAGCGGTGAAACCCCCATGCGGCGGGTCCATCCCGATGGATTGTTCGCGGTCCGCCTGAGTGGCGCTCCGGCCTACCGGCTGCGGCTCCAGTATTACGACGGTGGCGTCGAGGAGTTGGACGACCCCTACCGCTTTCCGCCGGTACTGGGCGATCTGGATGTGCACCTGCTGGCCGAGGGCACCCATCTGCGCACCTTCGAGAAGCTGGGGGCCCAGGTCGGCAGCGTGGACGGGGTGGCCGGCGTGGACTTCGCCGTGTGGGCGCCCAATGCCAGCCGCGTCTCGGTGGTGGGCGATTTCAACGGCTGGGACGGGCGGCGCCACTCCATGCGCCTGCGCCATCAGGCCGGGGTGTGGGAGATCTTCATCCCCGGGCTGGGGCAGGGGTGTCTCTACAAGTACGAGATCGTCGCCTCGGACGGGCGGCTGCTGCCCCTGAAGGCCGACCCCTACGGCCACTTCGCCGAGGTTCCGCCCAAGACCGCCTCGGTGGTGTGGGAGCTGGGCCGCCGCGACTGGCGGGACGGCGAGTGGATGGCGGCGCAAGGAACGCGCAACGACCGCCACGCCCCGGTCAGCATCTACGAGGTGCATCTGGGCTCGTGGCGGCGTGTGCCGGAGGATTCGAACCGCTCGCTCTCCTACCTGGAACTGGCCGACCAACTGGGTGATTACGTCGCCGATCTGGGCTTCACCCATGTGGAGTTCCTGCCCGTTCACGAGCATCCCTTCGGCGGCTCGTGGGGGTATCAGCCGGTGGGGCTGTTCGCGCCGACCTCGCGCTACGGTACGCCCGACGAGTTCCGCACCCTGGTGGAGCGGCTGCATCAGAAGGGCATCGGGGTGATCGTCGACTGGGTGGCCGGACATTTTCCCAACGACCCCCACGGCCTGCACTATTTCGACGGCACCCATCTCTACGAGCACGAGGACCCGCGCCTCGGCGTGCACAAGGACTGGAACACCCAGATCTACAATTACGGCCGCACCGAGGTGGTCAACTACCTCTACGCCAACGCCCTGTACTGGCTGGAGCAGTACCATGTGGACGGCCTCAGGGTGGATGCGGTGGCCTCCATGCTGTACCTCAACTACTCGCGCGAGCCGGGCGAGTGGATTGCCAACCGCCATGGCGGCAACGAGAACCTGGAAGCCATCGAGTTCCTGCGCCGCATGAATCAGGTGGTCTATGCCGAGCATCCCGGCGCCATGACCATCGCCGAGGAATCAACCGCCTGGCCCATGGTGTCGCGCCCCGTCCATCTGGGCGGGCTGGGCTTCGGCTACAAATGGAACATGGGGTGGATGCACGACACGCTCCGCTACTTCAGCAAGGACCCCATCCACCGCCGCTATCACCACGACAGCCTGACCTTCGCCCAGCTCTATGCCTATCACGAGAACTTCGTGTTGCCGCTGTCCCACGACGAGGTGGTGCACGGCAAGGGCTCCATCTTCGGCCGCATGCCGGGCGATCCCTGGCAGCGCTATGCGAACCTGAGGGCCTATTACGGCTTCATGTGGACCCAGCCGGGCAAGAAGCTGCTGTTCATGGGCTCCGAATTCGCCCAGGAGAATGAGTGGAACGTGGATGCCAGCCTGGACTGGCATCTGCTGGGCGACGGGCGGCACGACGGCGTGCGGCGCCTGATCCGTGATCTCAACCGCCTCTATCGCACCGAGCCGGCGCTCCACCAACTGGACAACGAGCAGGCCGGCTTCGCCTGGATCGACTGCAACGACCGCGACAACTCGGTGCTGACCTGGCGGCGCTTGGGCTTCGACCCGAGCGACTTCCTGGTGGTGGCCGGCAATTACACGCCCATGGTGCGGGACTCCTACCGGGTCGGCGTGCCCGAGCCCGGCTGGTACCGCGAACTGCTCAACACCGATTCCGAATGGTACGGCGGCTCCAACATCCATAATGGCGGCGGCGTCCAGGCGGAAGAGGTGCCCTGGCACGGTCACGACTGGTCCATCCGCCTGCGCCTGCCGCCACTGGCCACCTGCGTCTTCAAGCGGGAGAGGTGAGAGCGCTTTACCTGATTGAGGTGATAACGTACCTTTAAAGGTAACTTCATTCGATGGAACTGCTGCCATGGACATCGTCAAGGACATCCAGCCGGTGACGACCTTCCGCAATCACTCGGCCGAGTTCCTCAATCATATCCGCGAGACCGGGCGGCCCCTGATTCTGACCGTCAATGGCAGGGCGGCCGCTGTCTTGCAGGATGCCGAGTCGTATCAGCGCCTGCTCGATATCGCCGCCGAGGCCAACACCCTGGAAGGGGTCCGCCAGGGACGCGAGGATGTGGCGGGCGGGCGGACGGTGCCGGCGGCGGAGGTGTTCGCCGCATTGCGGGCCGAGCATGACATTCCGCGTTGAGGTGGCCGAACGGGCTATCCGCGACCTGCGGCATCTGTACCGGGCCATTGCCGCCGGCCACCTTCCGGCGGCGGCGGAGTGGTTCAATGGACTTGAAGCGAAGATCGCCGGCCTGGCCCATTATCCCGGGCGGGGGGCGCCGGTGCCGGAGGATGCCAGCTTGCGACAATTGCTCTACGGACGGCGGCCGCACGTCTATCGGATAATCTACGATATCGCCGACGCTCGCCGCGTGGTGCATGTCCTCCACATTCGCCATGGCGCCCGCGACGCCATGGCCGATGAGGGCTGAATGACCTCCCGCCGCCGTATCCTGCCCGGCCTGCCGTATCCCCTGGGGGCGACCTGGGACGGCAACGGGGTCAATTTCGCTCTGTTCTCGGCCCATGGCGTGAAGGTGGAGCTGTGTCTGTTCGACCGGCGCGGCCTGCGCGAGGTGGAGCGTGTCGAGTTGCCCGAATACACCGACGAGGTCTGGCACGGCTATCTGCCGGACTGCCGGCCGGGGCAGCTTTACGGCTATCGCGTCCACGGCCCCTACGACCCCAACGAGGGGCATCGCTTCAACGCCCACAAGCTGCTGCTCGACCCCTATGCCAAGGCTTATGTCGGGGGATTCGAGTGGTCGGACAGCCATTTCGGTTTCAGGCCCGGCACGCCCAAGCTGGATTTGGTGGCCGACAAGCGCGACAACGCCCGCTTCATGCCCAAGTGCCGGGTGCTGGACACCGCCTTCACCTGGGGCAATGACCGCCGCCCGAACGTGCCGTGGCCCGAGACCATCGTCTACGAGGCCCATGTGCGCGGCATGACCATGAAGCATCCCGGCGTGACCAACGGCATGCGCGGTACCTTCCTGGGCCTGACCCAGCCGGGGGTGATCGACCATCTGCGGCGCCTGGGCGTGACCACCCTGCAATTGCTGCCCATCCACGCCATGATCGACGAGAAGCATCTGGCCGACCGGGGCTTGCGCAATTACTGGGGCTATAATTCCATCGGCTTTTTCGCCGCCGACCCGCGCTATTACTCGGCCAGCCCGCACGGCGACTTCAAGACCATGATCGGCCGCCTGCACGATTCCGGCATCGAGGTGATTCTCGACGTGGTCTACAACCACACCGCCGAGGGCAACCACCTGGGGCCGACCCTGTCGTTTCGCGGCATCGACAACCTCAGCTATTACCGTCTGGGGCCCGACGGCAAGCGCTGGTACGAGAACTATTCCGGCTGCGGCAACGTGCTCAACCTCGCCCATCCCCGCGTGCTGCAGATGGTGATGGATTCGCTTCGCTACTGGGCCGAGGAAATGCACGTGGACGGCTTCCGTTTCGATCTGGCCGCCGCCCTGGTGCGCGGCAAGGGTGGCTTCGACCATTCCTCGGCCTTTCTCGACGCGGTGCGCCAGGACCCGGTCTTGAGCAAGCTGAAGCTGATCGCCGAGCCCTGGGATCTGGGCGGCGACGGCTATCGGGTCGGGCGCTTTCCCCCCGGCTGGTCCGAGTGGAACGGCCGTTACCGCGATACGGTGCGCCGTTTCTGGACGGGCGAGGGCGGGGTGATCGGCGATCTGGCCTCGCGGCTGACCGGCTCCTCCGACATCTTCGGCTGGGGCGGGCGGCGGCCGTGGGCCAGCCTCAACTTCGTCACCTGCCACGACGGTTTCACCCTCAAGGATCTGGTCACCTTCGAGCGCAAGCACAACGAGGCCAATCTGGAGGGTAACAAGGACGGCACCGACGCCAATTACGCCTGGAATTGCGGCCACGAGGGGGCTTCGCCCTATCCCGAGGTCACCGCGCTCAGGGCACGCCAGAGCCGCAATCTGATGGCCACCCTGCTGCTGTCGCAGGGCGTTCCCATGCTGCTGGCCGGCGACGAGATGGGCCGCTCGCAGAAAGGCAACAACAACGCCTACTGCCAGGACAACGAACTGGGCTGGATGGACTGGTCGCAAGTGGACGAGGACCTGCTGGCCTTCGTCCAGACCCTGATCCGCCTGCGCAAGGACCACCCGGTGTTCCGCCGCCCGCGCTTCTTCGAAGGCAAGCGCCTGCCCAATTCGCCGCTCAAGGATATCGTGTGGATCACGCCCGAGGGCCGCGAGATGGGCCACGCCGATTGGACCACGCCCTTCGCCCGCTCGCTGGGCTTCGTGCTGGGCGGTGAATCCTGCGCCGTGGACAACCTGACCGGCCGCGAAGAGATGGATGATACTTTTCTGGTGCTGCTCAACGCCTATCACGAGGCGGTGCCCTATGTGCTGCCGCCGCCCAGCCTGGGCCGTTCGTGGGAACTGGTGCTCGACACCTTCGATCCCGCCGGGCGGCAGGCCGGCACCCATTGGGCGGCGGGCATCACCTATCCGCTGGGGCAGCGATCGCTCGCGGTGCTGCGTCGTTCGGGCGGCCTGCGCGGCGTGCCGCGCGATGATTCTAGCAGCCCAAGCGGCATGCGGCGGGACGAGAGTGAAGGGGACAAGGAATGAGTGGAAGCGACGCGCTGGACCGTTTGGCGCGCCTGGCGGGAATCGAGGACGGCTGGTGGGATTTCTTCGGCGAGTGGCGGGTGGTGCCGCCCGAGACCAAGCGCGTTTTCCTGGCCGCCATGGGCCTGCCCGCCGACAGTGACGAGCAGGTGTGGGCCAGCCTCAAGGATCTGGAAAGCCGCCCCTGGCGCCGCGCGCTGGAGCCGGTGCTGATGGCCGACGAGCATTCGGCGCCGCCCTCCATCGCCGTCACCCTGCCGGCCGAGGCCGACGAGGTCGAGCATTCCTGGGTGCTGGAAGAGGAACTGGGTATCCGCCATTCCGGCTCTTTCCGTCCCGGCGACCTGCGCTGGGGCGAGGAATACCAGTTGGACGGCCGGCTGATCCATCGCCGCTGGCTGGACCTGCCCGCTTTGCCGCCCTGCGGCTATCACCGCCTGATCCTGTCGGGTCCCAAGGGGCCCCTGGCCGAGATGGCGCTGATCGTCACGCCGCCCCGTGCCTTCGTGCCCGAGGTGGTGGAGCGAGGCGCCGGGGCCTGGGGCATCGCCACCCAGATCTATTCCCTGCGCTCCGAGCGCGACTGGGGCGTGGGCAATTACGGCAATCTGGCCGATCTGGCCGAAGGCGCCGCCAAGTTGGGGGCGGCCTGCGTGGGCATCAATCCGCTGCACGCCCTGTTCCCCGCCGATCCCGAGCGCTTCAGCCCCTATTCGCCGTCATCGCGGCGCTTCCTCAACGTCGCCTATATCGATATCGAGGCCATCCCCGAATTCAGGGAATGCCTGGAAGCCAAGCGCATGTTCGCCTCGCCCGGCTATCAGGCCACCCTGGCGCGGCTGCGCGGCTATTCGCAGATCGAATACCCGGATGTCATGCGTCTGGCCCGGCCCATGCTGGAGGTGCTGAACCGCTGGTTCCGCCGTACCTGCATGGGCGACGACAACCCGCGCGGTCAGGCGTTCCGCGCCTTCCAGGCCGAGCAGGGCGAGGCCGGGCGGCGCTTCGCGGTGTTCGAGGCGCTGCACGACAGGTTCGCGCGCGACGGCAAGGCCTACTGGCGCCAGTGGCCCGAGGAGTATCGCCGGCCGGATTCCCCGGCGGTGGAGGATTTCGTCCTCGAACACGTGGAGCAGGTGGAGTTCTTCCAGTGGCTCCAGTTCATCGCCGATGGGCAACTGGCCGAGGCGCAGGCCAGGGGCAAGGCGGCGGGGGCCGCCATCGGCCTCTATCGCGATCTGGCGGTGGGTATCGCCGGCGACGGGGCCGAGGCCTGGGCGCAGCAGGATTCCCTGGCGCTGGGCGTCTCGGTGGGGGCGCCGCCCGATCCGCTGGCCCTCAAAGGGCAGGACTGGGGGCTGGTGCCGTTCAATCCCGTCACGCTCCGCGAGCATTTCTACGCCCCCTTCACCCAGGTAATGGCCGCCAATATGCGCCATGCCGGGGCGCTGCGCCTGGACCACGCCATGAGTTTGGCGCGGCTCTACTGGGTGCCGCCCGGCCAGCCGGCCGACCAGGGCGCCTATGTGCGCTATCCGGCCGAGGACCTGTTCCGGCTGGTGGCGCTGGAAAGTCAGCGCAACCGCTGCCTGGTGATCGGCGAGGACTTAGGCACCGTGCCCGACGGCTTCCGCGAGCGCATGGACCGCATGGGCATCTTCGCCTACCGGGTGATGGTGTTCGAGAAGCTGGCCGACGGCGCCTTCCGCGCGCCGGAGGATTTCGACGCCCAGGCCCTGGCCATCGCCGCCACCCACGACCTGCCGTCCCTGCGCGGCTGGTGGGCGGGCAAGGATATCGACCGCCGGGAAAAGCTCGACCTCTATCCGCGTGAGGGGCAGGCGGCGGAAGAGCGGGCGGCGCGGGCCGCCGATCGCATCGCCATGGCCGCCGCCCTGGCGGGGCAGGGGCTGTTGCCCGCCGGCTTCCCGGTCTCCCCGGCATTGACCGATACCCAGGCGGTGGCCTTGGCGGCGGCGGCGCATGCCTATCTCGGCCGTTCGGCATCAAGGCTGATGATGGTGCAGATGGAGGATGTTCTGGGCCAGGAACTGCAGATGAACCTGCCCGGCACCACCACCCAGCACCCCAACTGGCGGCTGCGCTACAAGGCCGACACCGCCGCCATCCTGGCCGACCGGCGGATGAGCGATACCGCCGAGGGGCTGAGGGGCAACGGGCGGGGGTGAGCCCCGCCCGGCCGGGTTCCTGCGGTCAGGTTTCCACCACGGCGGAGACCATCCGCCGAACCAGGGGCAGGATACCCAGCAGGACGGGAAAGGCCACCACCCAGGACATGGCCCAGGTGGAGGGCCAGACGGCCAGGAACTGGCTGTCGACGCCGCGCGACTGCAGCACGGCGATGGCCGATACGACGCAGGTCATCAGCAGCGACAGGATCAGCGGCATCACCAGTCCGGCGAAGCGCTTGGGCAGTTTCTTGATTCGCATGGAATGCTCCATCGGCAGGGCTTGGTCGGGCGCATCAACGCGACCCGGCCAGGCGGGTTGCGCGTTGATTGACGTAAACGCTTACGGTCCGGTCGATGAAGCTCGACGGCGGCCCGCATGCTGCCAGCCGGGTGCCGGCCGAGTCAACCGGAACGGCCCATGGGGCGGTGATCGGCGGAGGCCCTGTGTCAGCCTTTCCGCCGCGCCCGGCGGGCGTTGTTCATCCTTTCGATAAATTTCACGGGGATGTACCTATGCCCCGGTATGACCGGCCTTGCCCTTCCCGGATTTTCATGGAGGAATAGAAACGGATGGAACTGGCGGGAAGAGCGGTATGAAGAAGGCGAAGCCCCCCGTGGTGCGGCTGCTGGCCGACGATGTGGAAAGCATCAAGGAGGCCATCGGCAGCCATCTGCTCTATACGGTCGGCAAGGAACCGGTGAACGCCACGGCGCGCGACTGGTTCATGGCCGCCGCCCATACGGTGCGCGACCGGGTGACCGAGCACTGGATGCCGACGCTCAACCGCTATTACCGCGAGGATTCCAAGCGGGTCTATTACCTGTCCATGGAGTTCCTGATCGGTCGCACCCTGGTCAACAGCCTGATCAATCTCGGGCTCTACGACACGGTACGTCAGGCCATCGCCGAGCTGGGCCAGGATTTCGACGAACTGGCCGCCTGGGAGGTGGAGGCGGCGCTGGGCAATGGCGGCCTGGGCCGTCTCGCCGCCTGTCTGCTGGATTCCATGGCGACCATCGGGGTGGCGGGCTTCGGCTACGGCATCCGCTACGATTACGGCATGTTCACCCAGCACGTGGATAACGGCTGGCAGGTGGAAAGCCCGGAGAACTGGCTGCGCTACGGCAATCCGTGGGAATTCCCCCGGCCGGGCGTCATCTTCCCCGTCCGCTTCGGCGGTCGCGTCATCCATTTCCGCGACGTGCTGGGCCATACCCGCTCGCAATGGGTGGATGCCGAGGAAGTGATGGCCATGGCCTTCGACGTGCCGGTTCCCGGCTATGGCGGCAAGGTGGTCAACAATCTGCGCCTGTGGTCGGCCAAGTCGACCCGCGAGTTCGACCTGAAGTACTTCAACGCCGGCAATTACATCGAGGCGGTGCGGGACAAGAACGAGTCCGAGACCCTGTCCAAGGTGCTCTACCCCTCGGACATGACCGACCGGGGCAAGGAGCTGCGCTTCAAGCAGGAATACTTCTTCGTCGCCGCTTCCATCCAGGACATCCTGGCCCGTTTCCGCAAAAGCCATTCCGACTGGACCCTGCTGCCCGAGAAGGTGGCCATCCAGCTCAACGACACCCACCCCGCTTTGGTGGTGGCCGAGCTGATGCGGGTGCTGGTGGACGAGCATCAGATCGAATGGTCCAAGGCCTGGGACCTGGTGCGCGGCTGCTGCGCCTACACCAATCACACCCTGCTGCCCGAGGCGCTGGAAACCTGGTCGACCGATCTGTTCGAGCGGGTGCTGCCCCGTCATCTGGAGATCGTCTACGCCCTCAACCACGAATTCCTGCAGGGCGTGCGCTACCGCCATCCCGGCGATTCCGAACTGCTGCGCCGCGTTTCGCTGATCGCCGAGGGGGCGGAGCGCCGGGTGCGCATGGGCCATCTGGCGGTGATCGGCAGCCACAAGGTCAATGGCGTCGCCGCCATCCATACCGGCCTGATGAAGAGCACCATCTTCTCGGATTTCGAGCATCTGTCGCCCGGCAAGATCACCAACAAGACCAACGGCGTGACGCCCCGGCGCTGGCTGCTGGCGGCCAATCCCGCCCTGTCCGCCCTGATCACCTCCAAGATCGGCGACCGCTGGGTCACCGATCTCGACCAGTTGCACAAGCTGGAACCCCTGGCCGACGATCCGGCGTTCCGCCGGGAATTCGCCGCCGTCAAGCGCGCCAACAAGGAGCGTCTGGCCTCCATGCTGTCGCTGCGTCTCGGCGTCGAGGTGGACGTTGATTCCCTGTTCGACGTGCAGGTCAAGCGTATCCACGAATACAAGCGGCAGCTCCTCAACGTGCTGCACGTCATCACCCGCTACGGCCGCATCCGCTCCAACCCGCTGCTCCATCCGGTGCCGCGTACCGTGCTCATCGGCGGCAAGGCGGCGCCCGGCTACCACATCGCCAAGCTGATCATCAAGCTGGTCAACGACGTGGCCGAGGTGATCAACAACGACCCCCTGGTGGGCGGCAAGCTGAAGCTGGTCTTCGTGCCCAACTACAACGTCTCCACCGCCGAACTGGTGATGCCCGCCGCCGACCTGTCGGAGCAGATCTCCACCGCCGGCACCGAGGCGTCGGGCACCGGCAACATGAAGATGAGCATGAACGGGGCGCTGACCATCGGCACCTGGGACGGCGCCAACGTGGAAATCTGCGAAGAGGTGGGCGAGGAGAACATGTTCCTGTTCGGCCTCTCGGCCCAGGAAGTGGCGCGGCGCCGGGTGGACGGTTATGACGCGGTGGCGGCGGTGAAGGCCGATCCCGACCTGACCTGGGCCCTGGACATGATCGCCGGCGGCTTCTTCTCGCCCGACCAGCCCGACCGCTTCCACCAGTTGGTGGACATCCTGACCAGCGGCGGCGACCACTACCTGCTGTCGGCGGATTTCCCCCTCTACATGGCGGCGCAGGAGCGGGTGGACCAGACCTACCGCGACCCGGAGGACTGGACGCGCAAGGCCATCCTCAACGTGGCGCGCATGGGCAAGTTCTCGTCCGACCGCACGGTGACCGAGTACGCCCGCGAGATATGGGGCGCGCTGTAGGGCTTGGATGAAGCACGGCCGGGACGGCCGCGCTTCATCCGTCGCCGAGAGCGATCAGCGGATGGTCCAGAAGGAATTGTCGGCCGGCTGCTGGGAGGCCACCAGATCGCGCACCCGCTCCATGACGGCGGCGTCGGCGGTCTGCCCGTCGGGCCTGGCGGCCGGTGGCTGGGTGACCGCGGGCTGTGCCGGGGCGGGGGCCGGAGCCGCTGCCTTGACCGGAGAGACCGGGCGGGCGGGCTGGAGCCTGGGCGCCTGATTCCTGGGATAGGTGTACTCCACCGATTTGAGCGGCGAGACGTCCAAGGAATTGGCGGGCTTGGCGCGGCTGAGGTTGTCCACCTCCAGGCGGCCCATGGCGGTCAGCAGCTCGTAGGACGCCTGATACATATCGTAATAGGCGCCGGTGTAGTTGATGCGGGCCTCGTTGATGCGGGTTTCCTCGTCCAGCACCTCGGTAACGGTGGCCTTTCCGGCCTCGCGCTTCTTCATGGTGGCGGCCCAGACCTCTTCGGCCAGGACGGCGGCGTTTTCCAGAAGATCAAGGCGCTGGCGGGCGGTCTGCAGCTTGTGCCAGGCGGTGCGGGCCTGCTCGGCGATCTTGCGGCTGGTGTGGAAGCGGTTGTCCTTGCTGGCCCCGTGGTCCCACGACGCCTGGGCGACGGTGGCGTCGGTCTTGAAGCCGGAGAACAGTTCCCAACTGGCCACCAGCATCAGCGACCAGTCGCGGCGCACGCCGACGGTGGCGTTCTTGCCGTGCTCGTAATCGGCCTTGCCGACCAGATCGAGGGTCGGCCAGTAGCCGGCCTCGGCCAGGTTACGCTTGTCGCTGGTCAGGTCGATGGTGTTGGTCGCCGATTCCAGGATCGGGTTGTCCTTTTCCGCGACGTCCAGCGACTGGTCGATGGTCTCGGGGATCAGGTCCAGGGGGAGGGGCGGATCGGACAGCGCCACCACTGTCGGATTCGGACATAGGTGGGACGGTGACAAGGTCGCGGGCCGTGATTTGAGCCTATAGCCGGGATTGCGCGGTATTCATAAATGGGACCGATCCGAAAAATCCAGCTTTAGGCAGGATCGATTGTTGCCCGATATCACCCATTCTCCGCAGCCCGTTTGCGTGAACGCGCCTTGGCGGGCCTCCCTTGCGTCCCGTTACGGCTTAAGCCGCCCAGAATGGAGCAGCGCGCGCCAGAGCGGCAATCAGTAGTTGATCATTTTTGGTCAACAGCTAACGTATTCTGCGTAGCTGTTGTCAATCGGCATCGCTGCGGTCCTGGCAGGAGGAACAGTGGCTCACCCAACCCAAGCGACAATCAAACGTCTATTCGCCCAATCTGGTGAATTCTGCACGTACCCCTCATGCGGTCGCCAGGTGATTGATCGCACGACGGGAACCGTCATGGTGGAGGTCTGCCACATCAATGCGCGAAGCCCAGGCGGCCCCAGATTTGATCCAACACAGACAGACAAGGACCGGAACGCCTATGACAACCTGATCCTTCTCTGTGGAGACCATCATAAGGAGGTCGACGCTCAGCCAGAGAAACACTCAACCGAAAAGCTGCGCGAGATGAAACGGACCCATGAACGCAGCTTTGGGCGCGATGTACAGGCGGGCGACGCAGCCATCGCCAAAAGGCTCCTGCAGGTGTACGTCCGGAACCTCTCCGTGGAACAGGTATCGGGCGACGTTATCGTCAACGGCGCCAAAACCGTGAACATTCGAACCTCGACCAAGAAAGTGACGATCGCTCCAGCGCCAGGTACTATCGGCGCGGACCAGAAACTGCTCCGCTACATCGACTACCTGATCAGACGATACATCGAATTTGCGGGCAAGGACCCATTCCAGGCCCGCAGCTTTAACCCCGCTAGGTTTCGAAAGAACTTGGAGAGACGGTTCCGGGCTCATTGGAAAAATCTGTCTGTCGAGCGGGCCGATGAGTTGATCAAGTACCTTCAGGAGTGCATCGATAGAACTGGCCTTGCGAAGCTCAACAGGAGTAAAGGGCACCGCTCCTATTCAAACCTCCAAGAATATGAATAATCGCCTCGATCTGGGAGGCAAATTGCGCCTCTAACTGACATCCGAGCCTGCCAACGATTTCACGAGAGCGGATATGGGAAAATCCTCACGCTTCGGACCCAGACGGCCTTCCATGATATGATGGCCACAGATGTATAGGGGGCATAATAATGGTTTGGCTTGAGCGGCGATCCGGCTGGCAAAAAAACCCCCAGGATGCTCGTACACCAGGCGATGTCGATTACGGGCGTGTGATCCACTCCGCTTCGTTCAGGCGGCTACAAGGCAAGACCCAGATCCTCAATCTAGGTGACAGCGACTTCTATCGCACGAGGCTGACACACTCCCTTGAGGGTTGCCCAAATTGCAGCGGGTCTTGGTGCCCAGTTGCTCCACAGTTTCCCTAATCACGATGCGATTGGTTATATTCCAGACCGAAGTATGATACAGGCCGTCGCCTGTACGCACGATCTTGGCCATCCGCCGTTCGGTCACGGTGGGGAGGTTGCGCTGAATTACTGCATGCGGGAGAACGGTGGCTTCGAGGGGAACGGGCAAACTCTTCGCATTCTCTCAAGACTAGAAAAATTCTCAGGCGCCGATGGTGCGGACCTTTCCCGCGAGGCGTTGCTTGGTGTACTGAAATACCCAGTGGCCTATAGTGCCGCTGCAAATCCAAGAATCGTTCCGAGAATGCTTGCCGATACTAGTGGCACCCCGCTGCTTGATCGCAAGGCGTCCAAGCCGCCCAAATGCTACATGGATAGCGAGGCGGACGTTGTTTCCTGGTTGCTTAAGCCGCTTTCTGAAGGGGATAGGTCTCTCTTTCAAGCTAGTGACCCGCAACCGGAGAAGCACGCTAAGGCGCGGCACAAGTCCTTTGCGTGCAGCATTATGGACCTTGCCGATGACATAAGTTTCGGCATCCATGACATGGAGAGATGCACTGGCATTGCGGTTGGTAGACGAAGCTGGGTTCCGCCGGCACGTGACTCCCAAGAAGTGCGAAGGTCTGCTCGACTATCTCAATTCGAACTACGCTGGCAAATATGGAAACGACGTCTACGAAGGTCTTATCGGGCGCATTTTTGCTGATGGTGCCGAGCGAAAGCACCAGATCAACCGTATTCTGAATTTTGTTATCCCCAGCGTAGCAATTATGGAACTTCCAGAATTTGAGGAACCGCGCCTGCGCTTTCGCGCTTACCTCCCTAAGCCGGTCGCACAATTCGTTGAAGCTGTGAAGGACTTCGTTCGTGACGAAGTCATACTATCTCCGAGCGTTCAGCATCTGGAATTCAAAGGACAGATGATGGTGATCTCGGTGTTTGAGGTTTTGAGGTCCGACCCAAAGAGCTTTCTTCCGTCAGATATTTTTGCCAAATATGAGCGTAGTTCTGACCCGCTGCGCGATATCTGCGACTATGTTGCGGGGATGACGGACACCTACCTTTTGAAGACATATGAGCGTCTCTTTGCGCCGAGGATTGGGTCTGTCTTCGACAAGCTTTAACGTGTGCTGCGGGTGCAGTTCGGTCGCTCAGAAGCCTGACTGCCCTGCCCACTATTAGTTCGTCACCGCAATTTTACGCCCGCCCCACACCACACTTAATGCGGAGATGGCGCAATGTCAGAAGCGCTATTGGCCAAGAGCTGCACTTGCAACATTCCACAACACGTTGCATTATACCCCCATTGGTGGAGGGGATGCAAAAGCACGCGCGACTCAAAGAAATCTATGCAGAACTGAGGAGATGCGTCGGCGCAGAGGTATCATCCGGCGATCTGATTCGTCTAGCCCACCATATTTTAGCAGCCTACTCAATTGATGTTGTCGATGATGAAATTGCAGATTCTCCACGCGAGAGTAGATCGTTACGATCTCTCCCGGTTGATATCGCAATGAGAGACGGTGGATGGGCTATATATTTTTTTGAGAATCGCTGCATCCGTAGCATTGATAATTTTACACCAGACAGCCTTGCGCAAATATATCGATATCTTGACAACCTTCTAGGTGAAGAATGGCAAAGGCGAACACCACCGGGATGATTCAGGCAGCTAAGGAACACCTGCTTTCTGGTCTGCCAACGACACGTTTGGAGGCGCTGATTTTGTTCGGCGTGTCCAACCTTCCCGAAGTTGTCTACGAATTACGGCAGGCAGGCTGGGTTATCAAATCGCGCACAATTCCATATGCCACGGCAATGGTCAGAGTAAATAAGTACGCTGTATTGCAGCCACCCGCCAATCTACCAATACGAGAGATTAAAATAACGGAATATTGGGTAGAAAAGTGAGGCGACTATTTACGTTAAGGCAGCGGCTCATATTGGCCCTGATAAGTGGTGGCCGATGTGCAATCTGCAATGAAAGACTGGAAAAGAGCTACCATGCAGACCACGTCATCCCATTTTCACGCAATGGCACAACGACATTACTAAATGGGCAGGCGCTTTGTCCTAGATGCAATCTCCGGAAAGGCGACAAGATGGTAAAATTACGCCCATGGCAAGAAAAGGCTCAAGAAAAGGCCTTGAAATGGCTCGTTGATCAGGGAGACGATAAGCATTTCCTCATTAATGCAGCGCCAGGTGCTGGAAAGACAAAGCTAGCATGCTCTATTGCAAAGACGCTAATTGATAAAAACCTCATCGATCGCGTTATAGTTATTGCACCTCGCGTTGAGGTAGTTAAGCAGTGGACGAAAGATTTTTTCGACATAACATCCCGCTTTATGGGAAAAGTTGCTGGCAGCGAAATTGAAATTGAGTATGACGTTGGCGTTACATGGGCTGCCGTTCAAAATCTTCAGGATGCATTCCAGGCTGTCTGCCGGTCACACCGGACTTTATTGATCTGCGACGAGCATCATCACGCGGCTGTTTCCGCCGCTTGGGGCAATAGCGCCGACTCGGCCTTCGCAGACGCAAAATATGTCCTTGTCCTGACAGGTACGCCGATCCGGTCCGATTCGAAGAAATCGGTCTGGTTGGCATATGACGATCTAGGAGCTATCGACCACCCCGAAGGAGGGATTTACACGCTCTCTTATGGAGAAGCGGTAGATTTTGGGTACTGTCGCCCAGCAACATTTCACCGCCACGAAGGAAAGTTTACGGTAGATCTTGATGATGGTGAAAAGATATTCGTATCAAGTAAGCATCCTGCGGAGCTCACTCCAAATTTGAAGCGAATTCCAGGACTCCAGAGAGCCCTTGATTTCTACAAGCTGGCCTGCGCCCCTCAATACGAAGCGGATAAAACGACTCCAAGACTCGATGGCTACCAGGGAACAATGGTCGAGTGGGCCAGCGCTAAGTTGGCCGATCTTCGGCACCGCATGCCCAACGCGGGTGGATTGGTTATTGCCCCTTCCATTGAAATGGCCAACTACATGGTTAAGCTTATTGAGTTAATGGAAGGGGAGACGCCGACACTTGTTCATAGTCAATTGCCTAACGCTGATAATAGAATAGACAGCTTTCGTCATACGGACAAAAAATGGATTGTCTCTGTCGCCATGATTTCTGAGGGCGTAGATATACATAGGCTGCGCGTTTTAATATATCTTCCTAGTGCACTTACGGAACTTGCTTTCCGGCAGGCTATTGGGCGAGTTGTCAGAACCAACGGGCCAAACGACGATACCAGGGCTTATGTGGTTATGCCCTCATTCGATACATTGGAGACATTCGCCCGGCGCGTGGAAGAGGAGATGCCTCCCCATGCTCTTAAGGACGACGAGAAGCCGAAAACAAAAAAATGTCCATCGTGCACAACCGAAGCGCCGCTCGGAGCAAAATTTTGTGATGTCTGCGGATTTGAATTCCCCAAAGCGCCCCCTAAGTTCAAGCCATGCCCGTCGTGCAGCGGACTTAATCAACTAAGCGCAACCGCTTGCCAGCACTGCGGCACTGTATTTGGGTCTGATTTTAGCCTGAGCCTGGATGAGGCACTAAGAACGGGCGCAATTGTCCGTGGCATGGACATCGAAGAAGAAGACGTCCAAGCAGGAGAAGCTATGGCGGAGAGCGTCAGGAAGGTTGTCATGGCAAGCGGAGACCAAAAACTTATCAATGTTATAAGTCAGCTTCCTGAAGAGAGTTGGGCGCGCCTAAGGAAGTATCTCAGCGAATCGGAATAGACACCTATTGTCAACTGGCAGCCCCGGTCAGGACAAGTACCGATACTTCAACTTTATGCCTTTTAAGCTCCTCATTGGATAGAGATCCAATGAGGAGACCGGCAAGTATCAGAGGGCTTGCACGCCCCCCCCTTCCACGTGTCCGACTACCAAATGCACGCCATGTGGGCGCTGCGTTGCTCCGTTATTAACCTATCTGCCATAGCGCCTATATAGACGACGAGAATGCAAGCTCACCCGGCCGCAGCGCACAGGCGTCCCTCTTGGTACGCACCGCTGCCCGACCCCGATCCGCCAACAATGGGTTCACCACCGAACCGAGCAATAGACCGGACAGAATGAGAGCCGCATTGCGGTGCAGTTTGGCGACGCCAGGAAGGCCACTGGTCGCGTCTCCGTACTCCGCCACAAGTGCGAAATCAATCAGCTTGCAGGCCTGACCCTGGTGAGCACTAATCGCCTCGACGAGGGCGGTCCCAACTTCGTCCAGCATATCAAGCAGCATGAAGGCGCGCGTGCCGCCAGGACCTCGGTGCGCCCAGAGCGCTTGCATATTGGCGATATCGGCTTTGGCAATAAAGGAGCACGCCTTGGAGAGGATGGGCTCGACGGCGATAGCCAGTGCCTCCGGCATTTGCGCCGAGAGACACTTCGCTAAGGCTGCATCGAGACGCAAGCTCTTGATCGCTTTTGAGGTACCGAAGAAAAAGGCCAGCCGCCACTCGACAACGGGCCTGGAGGTGTCATTGCATATCTCGAAGCGGACACCGCTTTTAAGCTGCAGGCTTGGGATCGCGAATTTGAAGGTTCTACTCGCTGGATAGCTTGCGCCAACTCGATCGGGCGGCGTTTCGAGAGGCAAAGGTTTGGGTCGCGTGAGGCCTTGAGCCGCCATTGAAAGGCTTGGCACGGCGCGAGAGCAATGCCCCTGGAGGACGTGTCCCATCAGATAGGAAAAGGCTGGCGGTACGGCGTTGCCGATCATCCGCAGCTTCTGACCATAGTTCGCCCCATAAAATTGAAATGTCACGGGGAAGCCCTGTAGGCTTGCGCGCTCGCGAAGCGTAAGCCGTCGGAAGGCGCCTTCGGGTTCTGCGGCTTGAATGACGATGCTCTCACGAGAGACTCGAGTGCATGTGGCGGTGATCGTGCGTACAGAGCGATCGAGCGGGTCCGGGAAAGGCATTGCGTTGTACACGGTGTGCGTCGTCTTGTTGGCGCAGTTTATCCTGACTTCCTCCTCGCTCAGCGCATCCTCTGCGACATGATCTGTGAGGTCCGAACGCGGGATCGAGAGGCCGAAGAGAGGGTCTACGATTGGGTCCGAGGAGAGCGCCGCAACGATCTCGCCGAGAGTCCGGGGCTGGGCCGCCGCGCGATAGTCTTCGAGCAGATCGATGTCGAAGTTGCCGGCGATGCACCGGCGACGGCGCTGTGGCAGCCCATATTCCGCCATATCGACGATATGCGTGACACAACCCAGATGGCGGAATGCATCGAGCTTCCCGCCCTCTTCTAGCTCTGCCTCGATGATCTTCGCTACGCGCGGTACATTCTCCATTGCCCAGACGCGCGGCTTAAGATGATCGACGATGGCCAGGAACCGCTTGATGTCCTCAAGACCGTCCGCAATGTCTCCGCCACCGCCGCGATTGCTGAAAGAGAATTGCGTGCATGGCGGGCTGCCCACGACAACGTCGATGTCCGTCGGCAAATCTTCAAATGAAAGTCGACGGATGTCGACCGTCTGGGCTTGATGGGAATTGTTCTTGAAATTTGTCTCGTTAGCGGGCCCCCAGTACTCATAGGAGGCGATCACATCGATGCCAGCGAGGCGCAGGCCAAGTGACCACCCCCCTACACCCGAATAGAGATCGATCGCTCGCAATTTGCGCATAATGAGCACCCACCAATATCACTATTACTGGTGCCCATAGAATCTGAAAAGTGCGAGTCTGGCAAGATCTGATGTGCCGTCTCACCTCCTTTTCGGCATTTTAGTCCCGTCGATCAGGCTATCGCATCACCTCGCCGCCCGTCTCCTCTCACTCGGCATCACCCACGGCACCTGATCAAGCGTCCCCATATCGATGATCTCTCGACCGGCATGGATCGCGGTTTCAGCGGCGAGCGCGAGTAGCTTACAGGTCTCTCCGGTCAGCCCCTCCGACA
Organism: Magnetospirillum sp. 15-1; assembly: GCF_900184795.1. Taxonomy (NCBI): domain Bacteria; kingdom Pseudomonadati; phylum Pseudomonadota; class Alphaproteobacteria; order Rhodospirillales; family Rhodospirillaceae; genus Magnetospirillum; species Magnetospirillum sp. 15-1. Next base: position 106,349 of record NZ_FXXN01000016.1, read on the forward strand.
TGGCATGAATGCGGCCGATCAACTCTTTCGAGCGGAAATCGCTCTCCTGCCGCAGTTCCAGGCTCTGGGCGTAGCGTGCCACGAACAGGGCGTACTCCCGGCTGACGCTCCAGCGCGGGATGCCGATCGGCTCGAACCGGTTGCCCAATTGCTGGTCGGTCTGGAAGACCCGAACCGCATCCTGGGTGCCCATGGCCACCACAGGGATCTTCAGCTCGTTGCTGAGGCTCTTCAGGCTGTTCAGCACCATGGAGCGCTGATCGACCTTGCCGATCAGGAAGTTGCTCACCTCGTCGAGGATCAGCACCCGGGTGCCGACGGCGGTCAGCAGTTGGAGCAGTTGGTCCCATTTGGCCTGGGGCCGGGCCGTCGATCGGTAGGGGGCGCCCAGTGACCGCAGGATCGCATCGTAGAGGCCGCTGATATCGGCATAGGGCGGGGCATGGGCATAGACCACCGGGCGCTTGCCAAAATCGGGGCTATCTTCCGCCGGGCTGTGGTCGCGGACGAACTTCTGCGCCAGGGCGGTCTTGCCGTTGTTGGTGTCGCTATAGATCAGGCTGCACGGCGGCCGAACCACCTTGGGGTGGTCGTACAGCCAGGCGAAGACGATGCCGAGGATTGCTTCGCCCGCCTCGTACGCGACATAGCGCGGGCTGCGAATGCGGCGGATGCGGCCCTCAAGCTCATCCTGAGGGAAATCCAGCGGCAGCATGGGCGCCGGATTCAGCGCGAACAGATCGGGCGTCACCATTCTTCTACCCCCCTCTTGATCTCGGCATCATCAAAATCGAAGTCGTTGGATGTCGGCCTGGGCTTCGGCGGATCGGCTTCCTGGTTGTTGACCACCAGGGCCAGATGGCCGTCGCGACGTCGCATGGCCTTGGGCTTCGCCTGCGATTCCGCTGGTGGGCGCGGCGGGTCCAGGGTCAGTTCGGCTCGATGCTTGCCGAGTTCTCGCTTCTTGGCCTGCTCACGACGCACGCGCTTGGTCTGGCGGGTTGCCTCGGCGGTGATGCGGTGCATGTCCTCGTAGGCGTCGAAAATCGCCTGCTCGTTCTCGGCGGCCTTGCCCTGGCGGTGCAGCCATGCCTCAACCGCCCGGTAATCCCACAGGGAGATCGATGGCCGGCCGGTGTCGCGGTAGGGAATCTCGACGTAATCATTGAGCATCGGATCGAGGAAGTAGAGTTTGGAGATGTCGGTAGGGTCACGGCGGACCTTGAACTTCCGCCGCCGACGGCCTTCGTCGGTCTTGACCCACTGGGATAGCAGCGGATCGCGGTACCAGATCTTGTCCCAGACGATACCTTCCGACTGAACTGTCCTGGTTCTGAAAGGCAGAAAATCCAGGCGCAACCGCCGAGGGTTGGCGATAGGCTCGGGCAGACCGATACCCCGAAACCGGTCGTTGCCCATGATCCCGTCGTTCCACCGGGCCAGGGGTGGGCAGCCTATCCCCTGTGTGCCTTGTTGTGGTAGACGCCGACGATGAGGTTGAGCAGCCAGGACCGCAGTTCCCGCAGCGTCATCCGCGCCTGGGCCTCGGATTTGTACTCGCCGCGCTGCTTGGGATTGGAGAAGGTCGCCCCAGGAAGGGCGTGAACCTTCCGCGCCAGAGTCCCGGCCAGGCGCTCGATGTGACCGCCGTAATGTGGCGTCTTCGGCGGGCGGAATTCGTAGCGGATATCGTGCTCGTCCAGGGTGTCCTGGATCAGGTAGCTACGGAAGTCCTTGCCGTTGTCGGAATGGATCATGCGGGGCTTACCCCAGACCGGCCATTCGCCCTTAACGCCAAGCCGCTCCAGTTCCGCCGCCTTGTCCAACATCCCATGGCACAGGCAGAGGCCGACGGCGAAGGAGCCGGGATTGTCGAGCGAGAGGTGATAGCCCACCACCATGCGGCTGAAGACATCGATAGCCAGGGTCAGCCACGGACGGCCGATGGGTAGGCGCATCTCCTCGTCGAGCACCAAGATGTCGAGCAAGGTGTGGTCGATCTGCACCACGGCCAGCGGCGCATCCGCCCCGGGGAAGTTGCCCTTCACCGCCCCGAACTTGTCGTGGGCGGCCTTCTTACCCTCGCGCCTCAGCACCTTTTCCTTCGGGTCGATGGCCCGTAGCCTGGCACGAACCGTCTCTGCGCAGGGCTTCGATAGACTGGCGGCACGGCAATGGCGATGGACCTCCAGGATGACCTCTTCGCCGCTGGCCTTCTGCTTGGAGAGATATTTCTCATCAATGACGCTGGCGATGATCGCCTCGACCTCGGGCGACAGGCGCTTGGGCATCTTGCGGCCACGGCGCGAGGGAGCAAGGTCAGTCATGCGCCTCCGCCCCTCGTACCGCTTGATCCAGCGATACAGCGTGGATCGAGGAACGTCATGCTGTTCGGCGACGCGCTGGACATCCTCTTCGCTCCGCCGCTCGCAGCGCACCAGCGGCTTGATGATGGCGAAACGCCGTTTGGCCTCGGCCAGGTCTTCGGCAGCCAATGCGTCCAAGCTGCGATCCGCCTGAGCGGACTCCACATCCTTGAGCGATCGCAACTTGGAGACAGGCACCACTTCCTTGTCCTGCCCGCCCCCGACGTCGAGCAGCACCGAGGATGCCGTCACCGCCTCGACGACGGTGCAGCGCTTGCCACGCCAGAGAACTGAGGCGCCGGGCTGAAAGCTGAATCCATTGCTCATGGCCGCTTCTCCTTTGCCGGTGTAACGAAGGTATTCATGGTCAGGGGGCAGTCCAGGTCGGCCGCCACCTGGAACTCCGCCACCAAGGTCCAGATGCCGGGCAACACCTCCGGCCGGCTCAAGCCCAGCGCCTCGGCCATCTCGTCGGCGAGCGACGCGACATTTTTCGGGCCACCTTTCCGCAGGACCGAGCGCAAAGCCTCACGCAGACCGGCCGCAACGGGGCGGCCTCGGAACGGCAGCAGGAAGGTGGCGTTCTCCAGCCGGGGCGTGCGGATTTCCAACTCGCTCATCACCTGGAAGCGCCAGCCCTGGCGGCGGGCATAGGTGCGGGCAGCGGCGAACCGGCCGTCCAACTGTCCGGAGGTCAGCATGGGATCGGTGGAGTATTTGATCTCGACCAGACGCGGTACCGGCCGACCGCTACGATAAGTCACCAGGAAGTCGGGCACGTAGGAGCGGGCACGGCCATCGGCATCGTCGTACTCAATCCGCACCGGCTGTTCCTCGATGCCGGCGACGGACGGATCGAAGCGGCAGAGCAAGGCGAAGTCCCGCTCCAGGGTTGATTCCACCTGGACGCCGGGCCGCCCCTGTCCCATGGGCACCCGTCCACTGACACTGCGATAGCAAAGGCCGATCTTGCGCACGGGCATCGAGTGTCCCCCATCACTCTTTACAATCAACATTACCGTCGGGCGTGATTGTGTCGGGATCATGACCATCAAAAGGTGTTTTGATGGCACCAAGCCCAAGTTTCCGGCGAAGCAGGGCATCCAGCCATGGCCCGACATCCTCGCCGGCACGGTGCGCGGCCCGGCGGGCGGCCGCCTTCACCTCGGGCGAGACGCCATCCAACTTCCAGTAACGCCCCTTACCCCAGGGCAGACCGGAGGCCACGGGCTCGGCCACAGCGCCCATGGAGCCGAGTTTGGTTCCGCACAGGGCCACCAGGTTCCGATGGCTGGCCGCCTGGCCATGGTCGTGAAGCACCTGGGCTGCCACCATGATCTCTTCCGTAGCGTCACCCTTGTGCGGCTCCTTCAGGTGCCAGTCCACCGCGTGAGCATAGGCGAAGGGATACTCGCCCACCGGACGCTTGCGCAGATCGGTGCTGGTCATACCCACCGCCTTGGCAGCCTCGACGAAGCGATGCGGCCAGTCGGCCAGCAGCCAATAGGCCAAGGCGACCAGCACACCCCGGGCGCGCGGGGTCAGCAGGGCGCCATCCCGAGACCGAGGGAGACTTTCCGGCCGAACCGCCAGTCCTGGGGCACTTTCGGCCAACCAGAGCCTCAAGGCATGGGCGTTCTTGCCGCCGGCCAGCAGACGGAGCAGCTGGGCCAGCATCTCGAACACCGCGAAGGAATAGACCGGCCCGTATTCGCCGAGGCCTCGCCACCCTTCCCGGATCAGCTCCAGCAGATCGCGCTGCACGGGGACGGTGTCGAGTGCAGGTTCATCCCCACTGAAATCGCGGAGGTCGGCGCCACAGCCCGGGCAGCAGATAGTGCCCCGCCCATCCTGGCGCAGGATACTGAACGGCTCGGCACAGATCGGACAGCGGTCCAGCAGTAGGCGTCCATGGATCGGACAGATGGTGAAGAAGGAGAGCCGCCAGTTAAGGCGCAGATAGGGCTGCGCATCGCCCCGCAGACACATGGGGCAAATCTGCTGGCCGAAGCAGCGCCGCCCACCCTCGCGCCCGGCCGGCGGTAACCAGGCCAACTTGCAGAGACCGTCGTCGTACTCGAACAGGCGTCCGGACCAGCGGCGGAAGGTGGCGTGCTTCAGGTCCTCGACCGTCAGCCCCGTCTTCCCCGCCAACAGGTCCAGCAAACAGTCGTCGGCGTGGCGGTCGAGATCACGGGGATTACGGTCTCCGCCGGGCTGGACGATGCGGTAAAGCTCGCTCGGCCGCAGGCCATTGGCAGCGGCGGTTCGGGTGAACCATGAAGATACAGACTCGTCGGGCAACAGCCTGGGGTGCCCTGGCCAGCGGTCATCGTCGCGCATCGGCCCAGCCTCCAACCGAAGTGGAGGCCGAGGATCATAGCACTGCCGACCGCCACCAGGCGCAGGGCAGAGGACTCATCGGGCTGCGCAGAGGCTTGCGTTTCCCGTGATCGAAGGGAGCAGCCTATAGACGAGACGAATCCGGAAAGTCCGTGTGCATTCGTGATTCGTCACCGCACCCTGGAGGAGCCGCAATCCAGGACACCCGTGCAGCAACAACCATATGATTCGACGGATGTTTCCACAGGAAACGGCATACGAATCCGCCCCACATAAAGCTAGGGCTATCTCAAATAAAGCCTATGGAGTCCCGCTTAAAGGCAGAACCGACAACCACGTCGGGCGCGTGGCCGAACACCTGGGTGTACTTGGCGACCGAGGCGTGGAAATCGCCCTCGTACTTGACGCGGCGCTCCTTGGCCACCTGCAGGCGCTGCTTGGCCGCCAGCACGTCCGAGGCGATGCCCGAACCCTTCTGGACGCGCTCATCCTCCAGGTTCTGCTGCTCGGCGAGCTTGCGTTCGTTCTCCCGCGACAGGGCCACCAGCTTGGTGTTGCGCATGACGTCGAGATAGGCGACGGCGCCTTCCAGCAGGGCCGCCTGCCGGGTGCCGCGCAGGTCGGATTCGGAAATGCGGCGGCTGGTCTTGGCCGAGTCCACGGCGGAATCGGTGGCGAAGCCGTCGAAGATCTTTTGGGTGACGGTCAAGCCGCTGGTATTGCGCTTGTCCAGGAAGGCCTTGCCCTGGATACCGCGCCGGTCGGGGCTGTCGATGTATTCGTGGCCCTGGTCGCCGGTGAGCTTGACGGTCGGCAGGTATCCGGCGCGGGCGCCGCGGATGCCTTCGTCGGCGGAGTTCACCCCCTTCATCTTGGCCTGGATCTGGGGATGGTTGGCGACCAGGTCGCGCATCTCCTCCTCCAGGGTTCCGGCCATGGCCGGCGTCCAGCAGCCGGCTAGGATGGTGGTGACCATAGCCCAATGCTTGAGCTTCGAAAGCTTAATGGTAGTGTTTTCCGACGTCTGCACGCGGCTAGCCCCCAATGTACGGCTCTGATATACACTGAATTATCTATTTTGTGAATCAGGTTAAGTGCCCCCAGGTTCTAATTTCGGGTGGATGAAATGGCTGGCTTGGATATGGAAGACGAGCGATTTCTTGCTTATCTGGCCGAGCGGCTGCCCGGTGATCCGGAAGTCCTGTCGCGCCTTGCGGTGACGCGGGTGCGCCTGGGCGCCCTGGACGGTGCCGCCGCCGCCGCCGAGCGGGCGGTGGAACTGGCGCCGGGTCTGGCCGAGGCCCATGCCGCCCTCGGCCTGGTGGTGGCCCGGACCCAAAGGGTGGCGGAGGCACGGGCCAGCCTGGAGCGGGCGGTCCAGCTCAACCCCAATCTGGGTTTGGCCTGGATGTATCTGGGCGAGGTGCTGTCCCTGGCGCCCGGGCAGCCCCAGGCGGGGCTGGATGCGCTTCGCCGGGCCTGCGGCCTGATGCCGCGCGACCCCCGCCCCCTGAACGCCCTGGCCGGGGCGATGATGGCGTGCAAGCAATACGAGGACGCTCTCGGCGTCTATCGCGCCGCCACGGCGGCCGCGACCGATCCCAGCCCCGCCGACATGCTGAACAACATGGGAGTGGCGCTGGAGCGCCTGGAGCGGCGCGAGGAGGCGGTGGCCATGATCCGCTCGGCCTCGCTGATCCGGCCCGATTCTCCGGCCATCCAGGACAATCTGGGCAATTCCCTGCTGGGCACCGCGCGGGCCGAGGAGGCCGAGGTCTGCCATCGCCGGGCCTTGGCCCTGGGTGCCAAGGGAGGCGAGACCTGGAGCAATCTGGGCAATTCCCTGCATCGCCAGGGGCGGTTGGACGAGGCCGATGCCGCCTATCGCCGCGCCATCCAGATCAATCCCGACGGCGCCAAGTTCCACACCAATCTGGCCCTCAACCTTCTGCTGTCCGGCCGGATGGAGGAGGGGTGGCGGGAATACGAGTGGCGCTGGCGCGATCATCCGAACCTGCCGGCCTACCTGACCGATCGCGTCTGGAAGGGCGAGGCGTTGCCGCCCGACCTGCCCGCCGGCGGCACGCTGCTGCTGCAGGCGGAACAGGGCTATGGCGATACGCTGCAATTCGTCCGCTATGTCCCGCTGCTCAAGGCGCGCGGCGTCACCCGGGTGGTGCTGGCCAGCCAGCCCGAACTGGTCCGCCTGATGGAGACCGCTCCCGGTCTGGATCAGGTGGTGGGGGAGGCCGGTCCGCTGCCGCCCTTCGACAAGGCCCTGACGCTGCTGTCGCTGCCGGGCTTGCTGGCCGACCTTCCCGCGCCGGCTCCGCCGCCCTACCTTTCGGTGCCCGCGGGCGTCCAGGTGCGTCTGCCCGACGCCCCCGCGGGAACCCTCAAGGTCGGCCTCGCCTGGGCCGGACGCCCCACCCACGGCGACGACTGGAACCGTTCGATTCCCGCCCGCATGCTCGATCCCATTCTCGACGTGCCCGGCGTCGCCTTCTATTCCCTGCAGCGCGGCGCGGTGATGCCCAGGCTGGGGCGGCCGCCCATCGACAAGCTGTTGGAGGCTGCCGACCTCTGCGCCGATTTCTGCGACACCGCCGCCATGTTGCGGGACCTGGACCTGATCATCTCGGTGGATACCGCCGTGGTGCATCTGGCCGGCGCCATGGGCAAGCCGGTATGGCTGTTGCTGCCGGCCGTGCCCGACTTCCGCTGGCGCATGGAGGGCGACACCTCCGAATGGTATCCCGCCTTCCGCCTGTTCCGTCGCAGGTCCCAGTCGGGATGGGAAGTGCCCATCGCCCGTGTCGCCGAAGCATTGCGCGCCGAGACGGCCTTCACGTCAACCTGACCCGCCCATCGCCGGGAATCACGGTGCTTTGGGCGCGAATTTTCCCGCCCCCGACGGGTCATGACCCGTCGGGGGCGGGACGCTTTCTTCATAACGCGCAAAGTGCTTGCTGTATACAATCTCAGCATGCAATCTATATGCATGCATCCGTTGCGTTGCGCTTATCTATACTAAATAACGCGTAAAACGTGCTGAGATGCTCGGACTGAAGGATTGGATTAGGCGCGAATGGCATGACCCGGGTGCGCAGGCCCAACGACCCTACGGAATTGTCGGCGGCGGAATGGGTCCGCCAGCAGCTTATCGACGACATCGTCGCCGGCCGCCTGTTGCCGGGAGAGAAGCTGTGCGAGGTGAAGATCGCCTTGCGGCTGGGATGTTCCCGCACGCCGGTGCGCGAGGCGTTCCGGCATCTGGGCGCCTTGGGTCTGGCCCAATTCGAGAAGAATCGCGGTGGCAACGTGGTGCGGCTGGAACGCGCCATGATGCTCGAATTATTCGAGGGCCTGGCGGAGATATCCGCCGCCTGCGCCGGTCTTGCCGCGTCGCGCGCCGAGGCTCTGCGCCTGACGCTGGCCGAGCGGGACTGGCCGCACGCCGCCGTACCGGCCGGCACCGGCGGCGAGAACGATCTGTTTTCCACCCTGTTCGCCATCTGCGGCAACCGGCTGCTGTCGGAGGCGGGCACGACCATCCGCTGCCGGCTGCTGCCCTACTGGCGGCTGATGGGCAAGGCGGCGGACGAGTGGCAGGCCCTTGGCTGCGGCGGGCAGGCCGAGGCGATCCGCGTCATGGTGGCCGGGGACGACCGGGCCTCGCGGCGGACCATGCGGGCCTTCGTCATGATGGCCCGGGATCAGGCGGTGCGGGGATTGCCGCATTCCATTCTGCCCTGACCGGCGCTCCCTGTTTCCCGGCTCCGGAGACGATCCTGTCCTAAGGGTTGGACCCCATTGTGGCCGATTGCCGCCGTGACCATCTTTCCCATTGGGAATGGGCGCAGATGTGAAGGGTCCGTGGAGTGTCGGAAAACCGAGACATGTCGGCCGACACGGCCTTGCGTAAGAGCGAGGAGCGCTTTCGCCGGGTGGTGGAGGCGGCGCCCAACGCCATGGTGATGGTCAATGCCGCCGGGGTCATCGAGATGGTCAACGCCCAGGCGGAGCGGGTGTTCGGCTATGCCCGCGAGGAGATGCTGGGCCAGTCGGTGGAAATCCTGGTCCCCGACCGCTTCCGCCACGCCCATCCCGATTTGCGCGCCACCTTCAACGTCGATCCCCGCTCGCGGCCCATGGGGGCGGGGCGTGACCTCAACGCGAGGCGCAAGGATGGCAGCGAATTCCCGGTGGAGATCGGCCTCAATCCCATCGACACCGAGGACGGCCCCATGGTGCTGTCGGCCATCGTCGATATTTCCGACCGCAAGCAGAAGGAGGAGAAGATTCGGGCGGCCCTGCGGGAAAAGGAAATTCTGCTGGGCGAGATCCACCATCGGGTCAAGAACAACCTGCAGATCGTCGACAGCCTTCTCGACCTGCAATTGTCCAAGCTGGACGATCCCGTGGTCGCCGGCATGCTGCGCGACAGTCAGAGCCGTATCCGCTCCATGGTGCTGATCCACCAGACCCTGTACCAGTCCAAGGACTTCGCCCGGGTGGATTTCGCCGCCTTCCTGGACTCGCTGATCCCGACCCTGGTGGCCTCGTACGGGCTGGATTCCAACCGCATCACCCTGTCCCTCGAGGTCAAGGACGTGCAACTGCCGCTCAGCACCGCCATACCCTGCGGCCTGATCGTCAACGAACTGGTGACCAACGTGTTCAAGCACGCCTTTCCCGACGGGCGGAGCGGCGGCATCTGGGTGAGTCTGGCCGGTACAGAGGATAATCAGGTGGATCTCAGCGTGTCCGACGACGGCATCGGCCTGCCGTCCGACCTGGAACTGGAGAATGCCACCACGCTGGGCCTGCAACTGGTCTGTCTGCTGGCCGATCAGGTGGGGGGAAGCATCCGTATCGAACGGGCGTCCCCGACCCGCTTCCGGCTGCGCTTTCCCATCCAACGGTGACGGAAGGACCCTCCCCATGCCCGCGATACAGATCATGGTGGTCGAGGACGAGCGGATCGTCGCCCTGCACCTGCGGCACCAACTGCTGAAGCTGGGCTACGACGTGGTGTTCATCGCTTCGTCCGGCGAGCAGGTCCTGCGGCAGATTCAAAACCTGAAGCCCGACGTGATCCTGATGGACATCCATATCGAGGGTGATCTGGACGGTATCGAGACGGTGGCGCGGTTGCCGGCCGATCTGCGCATCCCGGTCATCTACCTGACCGCCTATTCCGAGGAGGCCATCCTGGTGCGGGCGCGGGCCACCAAGCCGTTCGGTTTCCTGCTCAAGCCGTTCTCCGAGCGCGAGCTGCACGCCACCATCCAGATGGCGCTCGAGCGCCGCAACGTGGAGGAGGCGTTGCGCGACAGCGAGGAGCACCTGACCCTGGCGCTCGACGCCGCCGGCATGGGAGCCTGGGAGGTGGACGCCCATTCCCGCCGCATCGTCCGCGCCGGCCACATCGAACGGGTGTTCGGCTATGTCGGGCAAGGGTTCGTCGGCAGCCTGGATCATTTTCTCGAGCATGTGGTCGAGGACGACCGCGTGGTCCTGGCCCGGGCCTACGAGCGCCTGCTGAGCGAAAGCGCCCCCTTGCAGGTGGAGTTCCGCGGCATCCGCTCGGACGGCAGCGTGCGCTGGCTGCGCGCCCAGGGCAAATCCATCCCGCCCCGGGCCGAGCGCCCGCAGCGCATCATCGGCGTGCTGCAGGACGTCAGCGACCACAAGGCCGCCGAGGATCGCCAGCGTCAGGCGCTGACCGTGTTCGAGGCGACCCGCGATGGCCTGCTGATCCTCGATCCCCTGCTGCGGGTGGTTACCGTCAATCCCGGCTACTGCGCCATCACCGGCTACGATGAGGCCGAGTTGCTGGGCCGCCGCCCGCACATGCTGGAAGACGGGGCGCAGTCGCCCGAACTGCACGGGCAGATCATGGAGGCGCTGAGCGAGGGCGGACGCTGGCGGGGCGAGATCGAGGCGCGGCACCGCGACGGCGAGGCCCTGCCGCTGCTGATGAACATCGCCGCCGTGCGCAGCGAGCGCGACAGCGTGGTGCATTACGTGGCGGCCTTCACCGACCTGACGGCCATCCGCGCCGCCGAGGAACGCCTCCAGCATCTGGCCCATTACGACCCGCTCACCGACCTGCCCAACCGGCTGCTGGCCGCCGACCGGCTGGATCATGCCATGGAGCGCTGCCGCCGCGACCGGCGGACCCTGGCGGTGCTGTTCGTCGACCTGGATTACTTCAAGCGCATCAACGACACCCTGGGGCACAGCGTCGGCGACACGGTGCTGAAGACCGTGGCGCAGCGCATGCGCGGCGCGGTGCGGGCCGAGGACACCGTGGCGCGGCTGGGCGGCGACGAGTTCATGGTGATCCTGGAACAGGCGGAAAGCCCCGACGACATCGCCGCCGTCGCCATGAAGATCCGCGCGGCGGTGACCCTGCCCATCATGGTCAACGGCCGCGAGTTGGCCACCTCGGCCAGCATCGGCATCAGCCTGTTCCCCGATGACGGCCAAACGCGGGAAAGCCTGATCCAGGCGGCCGACACCGCCATGTACGCCGCCAAGGAGACCGGGCGGAACGGTTACGCCTTCTACACCCGGGAAATGACCGAGCGGGTGATCCTGGCGGCGTCATCGGACAAGGATGTGCGCCGCGCCCTGGCCGAGAACGAACTGGTCCTGTTCTACCAGCCCCAGATCGCGCTGGAGACCGGCCGGGTGGAGGGCGTCGAGGCCCTGATCCGCTGGCGGCATCCCGGCCGGGGACTGCTCGGCCCGGCGGAAATCATCCCGGCGGCCGAGCGGGGCGGCTTCATCATCGATATCGGCGACTGGGTGGTGGCGGAGGCCTGCCGTCAGATCCGCGCCTGGCAGGATTTGGGGCTGCCGCCCATCCGCGTGGCGGTCAACGCCTCGGCCCAGCAGATGCGCAACGGCCGCCTGCTGCGGGCGGTGGAGGGCGCCCTGGCCAATACCGGCATCTCTCCCGACAGCCTGGAAATCGAGATCACCGAAAGCATGCTGCAGAACGAGGACGAGTGCATCGCCACCCTGCACGCCCTGAAGCGGCTGGGGGTCACCCTGGCCATCGATGATTTCGGCACCGGCTATTCCTGCCTCAGTTCGCTGAAAAGCCTGCCGATCCAGCGCCTCAAGATCGACCGCGCCTTCATCCAGGGCATCCCCGAGGACCTCAACGACATGGCCATCGCCGAGGCGATCATTGCCATGGCCCACCGGCTGCGCCTCAGCGTGGTGGCCGAGGGGGTGGAGACCGAGGCTCACATGGACTTTCTCCGCGTCCTGGGCTGCGAGGGCGTGCAAGGCTTCTTCCACGCCCGGCCCATGCCGGCATCGGAGATTCCCGGCTTCGTGACTGGGCGGAAACCCGAGGGTGCCACATGACGGAAGCGGTGGTGAAAAATCCTTTTTTCCCAGTGGGTTCCCCTCGTCGACGCGGAAAATTCGACCAAGGTCGCATGGAAAGGCCGTGGCGCTCGCGCTATTCCTGAACCGTTGCCATTGCACGGTCCACGAAGGAGCCACCATGCTGTACGCCTCTCCCAACACTCCGGATGCCAAGGTTCAATACAAGGCCCGGTATGACAATTTCATCGGCGGCAAGTGGGTTGCGCCGCTCAAGGGCGAGTACTTCGACGTCATCACCCCCATCAGCGGCAAGCCCTACACCAAGGCCGCCCGCTCGGGCGCCGAGGATGTGGAACTGGCCCTGGACGCCGCCCATGCCGCCGCCGATGCCTGGGGCAAGACCGCGCCGGCCGAGCGCGCCAACATCCTGCTGAAGATCGCCGACCGGCTGGAAGCCAATCTGGAACTGCTGGCCTATGCCGAGACGGTGGATAACGGCAAGCCGATCCGCGAGACCCTGGCCGCCGACATTCCGCTGTCGGTGGATCACTTCCGCTACTTCGCCGGCTGCCTGCGCGCCCAGGAAGGCGGCATGAGCGATATCGACGAGAATACCGTCGCCTATCACTTCCACGAGCCGCTGGGCGTGGTCGGCCAGATCATTCCCTGGAACTTCCCCATTCTGATGGCCGCCTGGAAGCTGGCCCCCGCCCTGGGTGCCGGCAATTGCGTGGTGCTGAAGCCCGCCGAATCCACCCCCATCAGCATCCTGATCCTGGCCGAACTGATCGCCGACCTGCTGCCGCCCGGCGTGCTGAACATCGTCAACGGCTATGGCCGCGAGGCCGGCATGCCGCTGGCGTCGAGCAAGCGCATCGCCAAGATCGCCTTCACCGGTTCGACCTCCACCGGCCGGGTGATCGCCCAGGCGGCGGCCAACAACCTGATCCCGGCGACCCTGGAATTGGGCGGCAAGTCGCCCAACATCTTCTTCGCCGACGTGGCCCAGGCCGACGACAGCTTCTTCGACAAGGCCATCGAAGGCCTGGTGCTGTTCGCCTTCAACCAGGGCGAGGTCTGCACCTGCCCGTCCCGCGCCCTCATCCATGAATCCATCTACGACAAGTTCATGGACCGCGTCCTCGGCCGCGTCGCCGCCATCAAGCAGGGCAGCCCGCTGGACACCGAGACCATGATCGGCGCCCAGGCCTCCCAGGAGCAGATGACCAAGATCATGTCCTACCTGGACCTGGGCAAGCAGGAAGGCGCCCAGTTGCTGATCGGCGGCGAGCGCGCCCATCTGGGCGGCGAGCTGAACGGCGGCTATTACATCCAGCCGACCCTGTTCAAGGGCCATAACAAGATGCGCATCTTCCAAGAAGAGATCTTCGGGCCCGTCCTGGCGGTCACCACCTTCAAGGACGAAGCCCACGCCCTGGAGTTGGCCAACGACACCCTCTACGGCCTGGGCGCCGGCGTGTGGAGCCGCAACGGCAACGTCGCCTACCGCATGGGCCGGGCCATCAAGGCCGGTCGCGTGTGGACCAATTGCTACCACGCCTATCCCGCCCACGCGGCGTTCGGCGGCTACAAGGAATCGGGCATCGGCCGCGAGACTCACAAGGTCATGCTCGACCACTACCAGCAGACCAAGAACCTGCTGGTCAGCTACAGCGAGAGCAAGCTCGGTTTCTTCTGATCGGGCCTTCCCATCCTTCCATGCCTGGACGCGCCCGATCTTCCCCGGGCGCGTCCTTTTTTGTTGGAGAGAGCCCCCCTTTTTCTTGGAGAGAGCCATGGTCGACCGCGTCATCGCCACCCCCGCCACCCTGGAGCTGATCGAGCGCCTCAGGACCCGGTATGGAGCCCTGTTCTTTCACCAGTCGGGCGGCTGCTGCGACAACAGCGCCGCCAATTGCTTCCTGCCCGGCGAACTGACGCTGGGAGCCGGCGACGTCTTCCTGGGCGAGATCGGCGGCTGCCCCTTCTACATGGGCAAGGCCCAGTTCGAGTATTGGAAGCACACCCAGTTGATCATCGACGTTATCGACGGCCATGGCGGGACGTTCTCGCTGGAAGGGCCGGAAGGCAAGGCGTTCCATACCCGCTCGCGGGTATTCACCGACCAGGAGATGGCGGAACTGGACCGCCAGGGGCCGCCACCGGTGGGGCCGTTCGGTTGATATGAGAGAATGATGCGGGCGGAACCGCCCGCATCACGCGCCGGTCAGAACTTCGCCCGCAGCCCCGCCCAGAAGGCGCGGGGCTGACCCGGCGTGCGGAACTGGTTGTCCGAGAAGGACGCGAAGACGCTGGTGGGGCTGCCGTAGAGGCCGAAGCTCTCGTAGCGGCGGTCCAGGACGTTGTCGACCCTGAGGAAGGCCGAGGCGAAGCCGGCCAGCTTGTACTCGGTCTCGGCGTTGACCACCTCGTAGCCGCCCAGGCGCCGCCCCAGCCCGGCATCGTCGCCGCGCAGGCGGCGCGAGGAATAGAAGGCGGCATCCATCTCCACCTGCCAGTCGTCGGTCAACTCGTAGCTGCCGCCCAGCTTCAGGCTGTGCAGGGGAACGCCGGCCATGGGCGAGCCCTGGCGGACGAAGATGTCGCCGTTGGCATCGGCGCCGGGATTGTTGGGGCTGTGCAGGCTGACGTCGTTGTCGAAGGTGGCGCGCACCACGGCGTAGTTGACGAACCAGCCGGCCGGGCCGATGCGGCCGCGATCGGCGGCTTCCAGTCCGACCCGGAGCGTGCGGCCGGCGTTGCGGAAATAGCCGGTGCCGGTGCCCTGGCCCGAGGAGACGAAAACGATGTCGTCCTGGTTCTGGGTGCCGAACGCGGCCAGGGACCAGTTGTGCGACCAGGTCTTGTCGGCGGCCTGACCGGTACCGCGCAGGCCCATCTCCACCGAGCGCGACACCACCTGCTTCAACGGCGGGTCGGAGAGGAAGGCGTTGGGGAAGCGGCAGGGCTTGGAGGCGTCGGCGCAGGACAGCTCGGCGGCGGTCGGCGCACGGTTGGCCTCGCCATAGCCGGCGAAGGCGGTCAACTCCGGCATCAACTGGTAGGCCAGCCCGGCCGCCGGGTTGAAGCGCTCGTACATGTGCCGCCCGTTGAGGTCGGTTCCGAAGCGGTCCTTCAGCACCACCTCGGCGGCATTGTAGCGTCCCGACATGGTCAGGGTCAGGCGGTCGGTCAGCGACAGGGAATCGCTGAAATAGACGCCGACGGTCCGGTTGACGCTGCTCAGTTCCGTCCAGTAGGTGGAGGTGCCGAGGATCACCCCGCCGCCGCTGACGCTGCGGTCGCCCTGCAGGCTGCCCACTTCGCTTTCGCTGTGATAGCGGGTGTGGCCTTCGTCCTCGGACAGGCCGGCCACCAGGGTGTTGCGCTTGCCCCACAGCGGCTTGTCCAGGGCCAGTTGCAGGCTGGCGCCCAGCGAGGTGGTGTTGGTCTCGGTGCGGTTGATGATGCCGCTGCCGCCGGCACTGGCCGGCACCGTATTGCCGTTGACGTCGGTCAGCTGCGTCTCGTCGGCCTCGTCGGGGTCCGAGCACAGGGTGGTGGCGTCGAAGGAGCACGGCCCCAGGCTGTTGGCGTCGCCGTTGACGGTGCGGTGGGTGATGTTGCGGTAATAGGCGGTGCCCTGGACCGACAGGCTGTCGGAGAGGTCCAGGTTGCCGCGCCCCGAGACGCTGATCTGGCGGTTGAGCGAGCGGTCGGGCGAGGTGAAGATGGCGCTGCGGCTGTTGTGCAGCAACTCCACCGGGCTGGGGCCGTTGCCGGTCAGTTCGGAATCGCCGAAGCCGACGCTGAGGCCGCCGCCGCCGCGCTCGCCCCGGTATTCCAGGTCGCCGAACACCTGGGTGACCAGGGAGGGGGATTGCTGGCGCCAGCCGTCCTCGCCGCCGTGCCCGACGCCGCCGTAGAAGCCGAGATTGCCCACCTTGCCGCCGTACTGGGCCACCGCCTTGCGCCGCCCGAACGAGCCGCCGGCTCCCATGACCTCCGCCCCCTGGTAGGAAAAGCCGGTCTTCATGTCCATGACCATGGCGCCCCCCAAGGCGTTCAGGCCGAAGACCGGATTGGCGCCGGGCAGGATGTCGGCGCGGTTGACGGCGAAGGACGGGATCATCTCCCAGTTGACCAGGTCACCGAAGCTCTCGTTGACCCGCATGCCGTTCTGATAGACCGCCAGTCCCTGGGGCTCGCCCATCACCGGCGAGGCGTTGAAGCCTCTGAACGACAGGCTGGGCTGAAAGGAATTGCCGCCGGTATCGGACAGCGAGACCGCCCCCAGGTGGCGCTCCAGCAGGTCGGAAACCGTGGCGCCGTTGCCCCGGTCGAGGGTGGCGCTGTCCAGCCCCTGGACGTTGCTGGGCATCTGGTCGCGGTTGATGCCGATGCCGGGAACCGGGGTGATGCCGATGACATCCACCTGGGGGATCTTGACCGCTTCTTCCGCTCCGGCGGCGCCCGGGGCCAGAACCCAAAGCGCCGTGCCGCATACCAGGATCGCCCTCTTGCTCATTCGTCCCTCCATCAAGATGAACCGATCTTGGGCAAGGGGGCGGGGACGGACAATTCGACCTAGGTACAACGCATTGATTTATTAGAAGGAATCGATGATTTGCTTACGCTTTAAGGCATATTCCTTCGGGCTGAGCAGCCCCTTGGCCTTGAGCTGGTCCAAGGTCCGCAGCCGGTCCTCCACCGTGGGCGCCATGGGTGATTGCGCCACAGGCGCGGCGGCGGGAGCGGCGGGGGCGGGGGGCGCGGCCTTCATCTGCTGCTGCATCTGCTGCATCTGGCGCTGCATGTCCTCCATCTGGCTTTGGGCCTGCTTCTGGGCGGCTTCCGAGCCGGGCTCGGGCACCGTCATGGCGGCGGCGGGGATGGCGGCCCAATCGGAGCGGCGAAGCGTGATGCCGGAATTGGCCGCCGCCAGGATCTTCCAGCGGGAATCGGCCTTGGCCGGGGCGGAGCGGCGACCCTCGGCGATGGTCACCAGCCGGGGGTCGACCTTCTGGTAGGTGCCGGTGTCGTTGGGCGGCTCGGCCAATGCCTCGCCCAGGATGAGGTTGAGGCCGTCGGCGCCCACGAAGGCGCGCAGGGTGGTCAGCCGGGGCTCGTTGAGGCCCAGGATGGTCTTGCGCATGCCGATGGTGGCGACGCTGACGTCCTGGTCGGGTCCGGCCTTGGTCAGGGCCTTGGACAGTTGCTCGGCCACGAAGGCCCGCTCGTCGGCGGTGAGCAGTTCCACCGGCTCGCCGTCGCCGGTATCGAGGCGCAGTTGCGCCAGACCGTTGCGGATATCCGCCTTGGCCAGGGTGATGGGGTGGTTGCTGGCGCCGCCGCCGTCGCGCGGCACCAGGCGGACGTGCTGCCAGCGGGCTTCCCACAGGGTGGTCCCCGTCGTTTCCGCCGCGAAGGCGGGCGGTGGCGGGGACCCCGCGAGCACCGCACATCCCAGAACCAAGGCATAGATTGGGCTACGACGGTTCCGGGACATGCGGACCTCCTGTTCGGGTAGGGATGCTTAGTAGGTGACCACGACGCCGACCGCGCCGATCTGTTCCTTCTGGCTGGCGCCGTCGGACCAGTTGTTGGTCAGGTAGTTGTATTCGCCGACCACGCGGACCCACTTGTTGATCTCGTGGCGCAACTGGACGCCGGCCATGTCCTTGCTGGTCATGGTGTAGGTGACGGTGCTGGCGCTGGTCAGGCCCTCGGCCTTCTCGTAGGCGGTCTGGTCCACGTAGGAGGCGCCGTAGCGGGCGGACAGAGTGGTGCCCTGGCCGAAATTGTAGCCGGCCTGGGCATAGAAGCCGTAGCCCGTCTTGGCCTCGCCCTTGGCGTCGATGCTGTCGAACGACAACTGGGCGCCCGACAGGCCCATACCCTCGCCGTAATAGCCGTGGGCCACCAGATCGACGCTGCCGATGGACACCTTGCCGCCGATTTCGCCGCCGTAGATGCTGACGTTCTTGGTGTTGCCGGCATAGGTCTGGCCGGTGATCAGGGTCGGCGTACCAGTCAGGCCGGCCTGCTGCCAGGTGGCGTTGGCATAGAGCGCGGTGGGGGCGCTGCCCACCTTGCCGGCCCAGTTCAGGCCGCCTTCGAAGCGCGGCACGGTGGTCTTGGTGCCCGATACGGCGTTGGAGGCGTCCGAGCCGACGGTATTGGGCTCGAAGATGCCGGCGGTGGCCTTGAAGCCGCCGGCGAAGGCCGGGGTGGTATAGCGGACGTTGCCGTTCCAGCCGGCATAGGTGTAGCCGTAGCCGATGCCGCCCACCGTGGTGTTCAGCGCGTTATAGCCCTGGCCCTTGGAGTTGAGGCCGGCGCCGACGCCGAAGATGTACATGTCGTTCATGATGGCTTGGCCGCCGAAGATGCCCAGGGACTTACCGCCCTGAATCTCACCCCATGAGCCGCCATAGGTGGCGAAGGCCTCGCGGATCAGGCCGATATTTCCGCCCGAGGCGCCGTCGCCGTCCCAGTTGTGGCTGGCCGGGTTGTTGACGCTGGTCTGCAGCGACAGGCGCGCGGTCAGCTTGTTGCCGTCCAGGTCGGGCGACTTGACGTTGAAGCCGAAGGTCTCGGGGACGAAGCCCGAGATCACGTGCATGCCGTTGCCGGAATTGGTCGAGCCCGAGCCGATGGAATAGGCGACGTTGCGATAGGTCCGGTTGGCCTTGGACGGCCCGGAATCACTGGTCGAGTTGGTCACGAAGACGTTCAGGAAGCCGTCGACCGAGAACACCCAGCCGGCCGGATCGTTGCCCATCAGGACGATTTCGGCCCGCGCCGAAGGGGAAAGCGCAGAGACCGCCCCAATCGAACACAGCGCCGTCGTTAAGAACAAAGAAATTCTGCGCATGGCAAACCCCCTATATCGCTCACTGGCGAGTGGCAAAATCGGGGCGATGCTATGTCATGTTAAGGATATGAATAAGATAGGTAATGGTCGTAATACAAAAAGGCAATATATTGCGCTATGCGCAATTTTGGTGTTTTGTGATTTTGTCGTACGACAAAGGTTCAATTATTTATTCTATACTATTATCAGAGAATCAAAAGGACGCCACGGCAAAAGCCGGGCGTCCTGGCGGTCTGACTGATTCCCCTCTCCGCCGCCGTCACCGGGCTTGTCCCGGTGATCCACGTGGTTTCGCGCGGATGCTATTTAGCGCAACCGGTCCAGCGGTGTGGCGTGGATGCCCATGACAGGCACGGGCATGACCAAGGCTGAATGAGTGTGTACTCAGAAGCGACCGATCTGGCGCGCCACGATCACCGCCTGGGTGCGGCTGGTGACCTTCAGCTTGCGCAGAATGGCGGTCATGTGGGCCTTCACCGTGGTGTTGGTGACGTCCAGTTCGTAGGCGATCTGCTTGTTGGATTTTCCGCGCGCCAGCAATTGCAGCACCATGCGCTGGCGGTGGGTCAGCGATCCCAGCTTTTCCTCCAGCAGGGGATCGATGACCTTGGTCTTGGTGCCGAGAATTTCCTCGGGGCGGAAGATTTCGCCGTTCATCACCAGGCCCACCGCCTCGCACATGCGTTCCTTGGGCGAGGATTTGGGGATGAAGCCGGCTGCGCCGCAGGCCAGGGCCTGCTCGATGATGTCCACGTCCTCGCTGGCCGAGACGACGATGATGGGGGTGTCGGGCAGGTCTTCGCGCAGGCGCAACAGCCCGGTGAAGCCGTCCATGCCCGGCATGTTGAGGTCGAGCAGGATCAGGTCCATGGGCTCGTCGTCGGCGAGCACGGTGCCGATCTGGTTGAAGTCGCAGGCCTCCAGGCAGTCGGCGGTGTCGAAGGACTGGCCGACCACGTGGCGCAGCGCGTCGCGGAACAGCGGATGGTCGTCGGCGATCAGGACCCGCACGGCAAGGCCTCCGGAGAAATGGGGGTCGGGTAAAGGCCCGACCCCAGTCGACGGGAGGATCATAACACCGGCATTCCCGCTTCGGAAATTCGCATCGTCATAGTTCGACTCCATTTGAGCCTCCAAAGGACAGGGATGCCGTCAATACGGAAAGAAGCCCGATCTCGTCCGCCAGGGCGGCCCGCCTGAGCGGACCGCCCCTTGCGGACGGGATCTTCAGGACTTGGGCAGCTTGAACACCCAGAGCATGCCGCCCTGGGGGATGTCCTTGATCTTCTTGGCGACTTCGCCGCCCCACAGCGGCACGGCGCCGCCCCAGCCCGAGGCCACGGCCACGTACTGCTCGCCGTCCATCTCCCAGGTGACGGGCACGCCCACCACGCCCGAGCCGGTCTGGAACTTCCACAGCTCCTTGCCGGTCTTGGCGTCGAAGGCCTTGAGGAAGCCCTCGGGGGTGCCGGTGAACACCAGGTTGCCCTTGGTGGTCAGCACGCCGCCCCACAGCGGCGCCGGGTTCTTGTATTCCCAGACGATCTTGCCGGTGGCGGGATCGATGGCGCGCAGCGCGCCGATATAGTCTTCGTAGAGCGGCTTGATGGTGAAGCCGGCGCCCAGATAGGCGGCGCCCTTCTTGTAGGTGACCGGCTCGTTCCAGATGTCCATGCCCCACTCGTTGGCCGGGACGTAGAACAGCTTGGTGTCCGGGTTGTAGGCCATGGGCATCCAGTTCTTGCCGCCCAGGAACGACGGCGCCGAGAACACCACCTTGCCCTTGCCCTCGCCGACCGGGGCGCCCGGACGGTTCTCGGGCACGGTCTTGGGCTTGCCGGCGGAATCGAAGCCGGTGGCCCACGAGGTCTTGGTCACGAACGGCGTGGCGCTGATGAACTTGCCGTTGGTGCGGTCCAGCACGAAGAAGTAGCCGTTGCGGTCGGCCTTGGCGCCGGCCTTGATGGTCTTGCCGTCCTTTTGCAGGTCGAACGAGACGAACTCGTTGACGCCGTCGAAGTCCCAGCCGTCGTGGGGCGTGGTCTGGTAGTGCCAGACGATCTTGCCGGTATCGGGGTCGATGGCCAGGGTCGAGGCGCTGTACAGGTTGTCGCCGGGCCGCGTATGGCTGTTCCACGGCGCCGGGTTGCCGGTGCCGTAGAAGATCAGGTTGGTTTCGGGGTCGTAGGTGCCGCCCAGCCAGGTGGCGGCGCCGCCCGACTTCCACATGTCGCCCGGCCATGTGGCGTTGGTGGTGCCGGTGATGCCGTTGTCCTTGCCGTTGAGCGTGCCCATGTGGCCCTCGACGGTGGGACGCGACCAGATCAGCTCGCCGGTCTTGGGGTCACGGGCCTCGACCTTGCCGACGATGCCGAACTCGCCGCCCGACACGCCGGTGATAACCTTGCCCTTGACGATCATGGGCGCGGCCGAGAACGAATAGCCCGCCTTGTAGTCCTCCAGGTCCTTCTTCCAGACGACCTTGCCGGTTTCCTTGTTCAGGGCGACCAGCTTGGCGTCCAGGGTGCCGAAGATCACCAGTTCGTCATACAGCGCGGCGCCGCGGTTGATTACGTCGCAGCACGGCATGATGCCGTCGGGCAGGCGGGCCTCGTAGGTCCACTTCTGCTTGCCGGTATGGGCGTCCAGGGCGAACAGGCGCGAATACGAGCCGGTGACGTAGATGGTGCCGTCCTGGATCAGCGGCTGGCTCTCCTGGCCGCGCATCTTCTCGCCGCCGAAGGAATAGGCCCACACCGGCACCAGCTTGGACACCGTGTCGGGGTTCAGCATGTCCAGCTTGCTGAAGCGCTGGCCCTGGGTGCCGATGCCGTAGGTCAACACCTCGGAGGTGTTGTTGGGGTCGTTGGCGATGTCGGCGTCGGTGACCGGCTTGGCCATGGCTCCGGCGGCGGCCAGGAGCGCAACGGCACTGATGGCGCCGGCAAGATGTCGTTTGAAGCTCATAATGTCGAGTCCTCCCCGATCAGCCCAAATAATGGGCTTGCGAATATTTGTCGAGACAACGAATTCAAGCTGGCGCCTTTATTTTGGTGCCTAGAACTTGCCGTATGGTACGTGAATACTATTTGACGGCGACGATGGTGCAATTGCCAAAAGGTCCAATGCATTTCCGTCGCCTTTTACTCGGGGCTGTAGGCGCCGGGCGGAATCATGCCGGGCGTCACATAGGCGTGGTGCAGCGCGTCCAACTGGGCCCACAGCATGTCCAGCTTGAAGGACAAAGCGTGGATCACCTGTTTCTGCTGGTCGACGGTCTTGGCGTTCTCCTTGACCCAGGCCAGGCCGAAGCGCACGTCGCGCGGCGCCTCGTCCAGGCGCTTTCTGAAATAGGCCAGCGAGACGTCGTTGGCGAAGTCGTAGTGCTGCAGGAAGCCGGCGATGCGCTCCTTGTGGATGTCGGGGGCGAACAGCTCGGTCAGCGACGAGGCGATGGCTGCCAGCACCGAGTTGTCGCGCACATAGTTCACATAGGCGTCGCAGGCATAGCGGGTGGCGGGCAGCAACCCCTCGGTGGACTTCACGTAGTCGCGGTCCAGGCCCAACTGCTCGCACAGGTTCAGCCAGCGGGCGATGCCTCCCTCACCGGGGGCCTCGCCGTCGTGGTCGACCACGCGCTGGCGCCAGACCCGGCGGATGTCAGGGTCGGTGATGCGCGACAGGATCACCGAATCCTTGATGGGGATGATGGCCTGATAGTAGTAGCGGTTCAGCGCCCAGGCCCGGACCTGCCCCGGTGTCGCCTTGCCGCCGTGCAGCATCTGATGGAAGGGGTGCAGGTTGTGGTAGCGCTCGGCGCCCATGCCGCGCAGGTGGTGCTCCAGGTCGTCCGGGGACATGGGGGTCGTTTGGGAGGTCATAGGCTCATCTCCATTCCGTCGAAGCCGATTTCCCAACCTTCCGCCTCGGCCTGACGCCGTTCGGGCGTGTCGGCGACGAGAACCGGGTTGGTGTTGTTGATGTGGACGAACACCCGCCGCTTCACGCCCAAAGGCGCGAAGGCCGCCATGGTGCCGAGGGCGCCGCTCATGGCCATGTGGCCCATGCGCGACGCCGTCTTGTCGGAAAAGCCCGCCCGGATCATCTCGTCGTCGGTCCAGGTGGTGCCGTCGAACACCACCAGGTCCGCGCCCGACAGGCGCCGGGCCAGTTCGGGCGGCAGCGAGGCGCAGCCGGGGATGTAGAAGAAGCCCTTGCCCGTTCCGTTGCGCACGTGCAGGCCCACCGTGTCCTCGGGCACGCTGCCGAAATCGGGCAGGGAGGGGTCTTCCAGCCACAGGGCGATCTTGCCCGGCACGGCAAAGGCGGTGACATAAAGGCCGGTGGGGCGGCCGTCGCCGTCCTGAATGGCGGTCTCGGTGCCGAGGGACAGGGGCACGCGCGGCGCCAGGGCGGGATTGACCACGTTGAAGATGGCGTTGGCCTTCAGCACGCCCAGCACCCGGCCGGTGGCGTGGATGGCGAAGCGGTGGCCCTCGCGCAGCGTCAGCAGCCCGGCCACATGGTCCACGTCGGCATTGGTCAGCACCGCCGCCGCGATGGGCGAGCCGCGCCGGCCTTCCGGCGGATGCAGGGCGCAATTGGCCTTGATCTGGGCGGCGAGATCGGGCGAGGCGTTGAGCAGCACCCAGCTTTTGCCGCCATCGGCGCTGACCGCCAGCGAGGACTGGGTGCGTGCCGGTGCCGCCTCGTCGCCGCCCCGCGCCCGCCGGCACAGACGGCAGCCGCAGTTCCATTGGGGATAGCCGCCGCCGGCGCCGGCGCCCAGCACCAGAATGCGCATCATTGCTCGGCCCTCCTGAGGCTTGCCTGTTCCAGGCGCGGATAAAGGTGGGAGACGGACCGGACGAACTCCTCGCGCGCCAGGGCGATACCGGCGAAGCGGTCCGGGATGGGCCGTGCCATCACCTCGGTCATCTCCAGCCCGTCGGCGGCGGCGGTGTCCAACGTCGCGTCCAGCCAGACCAGCCAGTCGCGGGTCTGGCGGATGGCGCGGCCCTCCTTGTCGGGGCGGCCGTGGCCGGGAATCAGTATGCGAAAGGGCAGCTTGGCCATCTCGTCCAGCGCCGCCACCCAGGCCGCCACGTCGGCGTGGGGCGTGGTCGGCGCCCGGTCGAGGAAGGCCATGTCCGAGGCGAACAGCACGCCGGTGGCGTGGTCCAGCACCATCAGGTCGGCATCGGTGTGGCCCGATACGGCGATCATCTCCAGCCGGTGGCCGCCGACGGTCTGCACGGCGCGGGGAATGGGGCGGGCGGGGAGAAGGGGCTCGGTGCCCTGCATCCACGGGCCGACCATGCGGTACATGTTGTCGGCGAAGGCCTTGGCCTGAGTCTCCTCGCCCCGGATGGTGGCGGGCAGGGCCTCGATGCCCACGTCGGCGAAGGCTTGGTTGCCGAAGATGTGGTCGGGATGCAGATGAGTGTTGATCACCCGGATCACCGGCAGCGGCGTCACCCTGGCGATGGCGTCGCGCATCTCGCGGCCGTAAAGCAGCGACGGACCGGTGTCGATCACCACCACGCCGGTCTTGGTGACGATGAAGCCGGTATTGACGATATTGCCGCCGTTGGCCGACGAGAAATTCTCGGCGCGGCCGACGAAGACATAGGTATCGGGCGCCACCTTCTCGGGGCTCAGGCCATAGCGCCGCTCGGTGGCGCCGGTCGTGGCGGCGCAGAGCAGCAGCAGGGCGGCCAAAGCGAGGCGCTTCATCCCGGCCCTCCCTCGCGGATGCGGCTCTGGAACTGGTTGCCGTTGTTGTCGCGGCCCTCGAAGCGGAAGCCTTCGGCACCGGCCCGCCCCCTGACCTCCAGGGTGAGGATGGGGTTCTCGGATACCGGCTCGAAGGTGTCCAACTCGGCCAGCACCTTGCCGTCGGCGGCCTTGATCCATGAGGTTTCCAGGTAGAAGGCGGGGATGCCCGCCGCCAGCCCGGTATCCATGGGATGGATCATCTGCAGCCGTACCCGGCTGGTCTTGCCCTTGGGCCAGGAGCGGGACGCCGTCTCGCCCAGGCGGCTTTGCCAGGCGGCATCGGCCGAGGCCGCCGAGGGCAGCGTGCAGCCGCCGCCCGCCGCGTCCACCCACACCCCGCCCACATGCCAGAGACCGTCCTCGGCCAGGGCGGCGGCGCGGACCGGACTCGCCATGTTGATCTTGAAGCGGGTGGCGACGTAGGGCTCCGCCTCCAGCGGCCGCAATGCCAGAATCCTGGGGATGGGGTTGTAGTCGGCGAACAGCACGATCTCGCGCACCGCAAGCCCGTGGACCCGCACGGCTACCGGCAATTGGGCGGAATTCTCGGCCGAGGCCGGGGCGCTGACCTCCACCCGGGCGTCGAAGACGTAGGGCGCGGTGCCCAGCACCTGGGCGCGCATCTCGGGCCACAGCGGCGAGTCCAGCGGATCGGCCATTTCCTCGGCCCGGCCGGCGGCGGCCGGCAGCAGGATCAGCAGGGCGAGGAGAAGGCGCCGCATGTCACTCCTCCGGCGGCCGGTGGGCCACGCCGTGGCGCTTGAAGATGGCCGCCACGGTACCGTCCTTGAGCAGGGCGGCCATGGCGTCCTCCAGCACGTGGGAGAGCTGGCGGTTGCTGTCCTTGACCGCCAGGCCCAGCTCCCACCACGTCTTGGTCAGGCCGGCGGCGGGCATGGGGGCGGTGGGGAAGCGCTTCAGATCGGAGCCCAGCGCCGCCAGGATTTCCGTCTCGTTGCCCATCACCGCCGCCACCTCGCCCGCCCTGAGCGCGTCCACCGCCTTGGCGACGGTGGGGTAATGCACCACGTTGGCCGTATGATTGGGGGCCAGTTGGGCGGTGAGGTAGACATCGGCCAGGGTCGCCAGTTCGACGCCGACCTTCTCCTTCTCGAAGATGGTGATGTCGTCGTCCTTGATCACCCGTTCCGGCTGGCGGGCCACCACCACCCTTTCCCGGAAATAGGGGGAAAAGATCACCACGTTGGCGTTGCGCAGCATGAACACCCGGTCGGTGGGCACGTGCAGCATGGCGTCGGCCACCCGGCGTTCCAGGTAATGGCCTTTCCACACCGCGTTGCGCAGGTCGTCGTCGACGCTTTCGCCCGCCGTCAGTTCCATGATGGAGGGCTTGAGGCCCAGGCGCTTGGCCAGGGCCTTGGCGATATCCACGTCGATGCCCACCACCTCGCCGTCCTTTTTCGACGAGAAGGGCGGGAAGTCGCGGTAGACCGCCACCACCAGCTCGCCCCTGGCCTTGATGTCGTCCAGCCCGTCCGTCCGGGCGATGCCGTTCCCGGGGAACGACACCGCCGCCAGCAGCAGGGCGACCAGGGTGAGGAGGCGGGCCACCGTCCTATTGCTCCCGCACGGTTTCCAGCCAGGCGCGGATGGCCCACATGGCCTCCTGGCTCAGGATGCCTTCGAACTTGGGCATGTAGACGCGGCCGTCGCGCACCGCGCCGTGGCGGATGCGCTCCAGGAACCACTCGTCGCCCTCCAGCCCCTCGGGCAGGTAGCGCAGGTCCGGGGCGATGCCGCCCGAGATGGCGCCCAGGCCGTGGCAGCGGGCGCAATTCTGGTTGAAGGCCGAATCACCGATCTCGATGGCGCGCTTGTTGCCGCGATAGGGATTTTCCTGCTGCCACTTGTCGCCCAGTTTCTTCAGGCCGTCGGTCTTGACCGCCTGCGGGGTGACGTCGCCATGGGCCAGGGCGGCACCGATGCCGCCCGTCACCAACAGGGCCGCCAACGCCAAACGTCCAATCAAAGTACGCATTGCTCCGTCCTTCGCACCAAAACTCGCTGGGCGGCATGGTAGCGGCGAGGCCGGCGGGGCTGTATTGGACCTTGGCACAATTTCGGGCCGATTCCGGGCGTCCGGCGGGCTTCGACCCATTGGACAAAGGTCCAATTTTGCCGTGGCCCGCCGCTTCCTAGACTTGCCCTTCCGGCCCTGGCGCGAAAGAGGAGCTACGGTGCCCAGATTGATCCTGCTGCTGGCGTTCGTCCTGCTGGTCCCGGCCCACGCCGCCGGGGCCGAGGAGGTCCGTATCGCCTGGCTGTCCCTGCCGCGTGAGGCCCCGCGCGCGCCCTCGGTGCTGGACGGGCCGCCGCCCGGCGATACCGGTCTGGCCGGCTTGCGGCTGGCCGTGGCCGACGACAACGCGGGCGGCCGCTTCCTGGGTCAGTCGTTCCGGCTGGTGGAGGTGCGGCCCGAGGCTGATGCGGTGGAACGGCTGCTCAGGGACGGTATCCGTTTCGCGGTGGCCGACCTGCCGGTTGCCGACCTGTCGCGGCTGGCCGACGCCGCCAAGGGCTCGGGCCTGATCCTGTTCAACGCCGGGGCCGAGGACGATTCCCTGCGTGAAAAGGATTGCCGCGCCAACCTGCTGCACACCATGCCCAGCCGCGCCATGCAGGCCGATGCCCTGGCCCAGGTGCTGGTGCGGCGCAACTGGAAGAAATGGGCCATGCTGGTGGGGCCGGCCCCCGAGGACCAGTTGCGGGCCGCCGCCATCCGCCGCGCCGCCCGCAAGTTCGGGGCGAAGATCGTGGCGGAAAAGCCCTGGACCTATACCCGGGATGCCCAGCGCAATGCCGAGGGCGAGGTGGCCCTGCTGACCCGCGACTGGTCCTACGACGTGCTGATGGTGGCCGACGAGACCAACGAGTTCGGCGATCTGGCGCTATTCAACACCTTCGATCCGCGCCCGGTGGCCGGTACCCAGGGGCTGAGCGCCTCGGCCTGGCACCCGGCCCACGACCAGTGGGGCGCCACCCAGGCGCAGAACCGCTTCCGCGCCCAGGCGGGCCGCCCCATGGGGGAACGCGACTTCGCCGCCTGGGTGGCGGGCCGCGCGGTGGGCGAGGCGGCCATGCGGGCCAAATCCGCCGACCCCGAGCGCATCGCCGCCATGCTGCGCAATCCCGATTTCGCCCTGCCGGTCTACAAGGGCCGCACCGCCGGCTTCCGCCCGTGGGACGGCCAGTTGCGCCAGCCCATGCTGGTGGGCTGGGCGCGGGGCGTGGTGGCGACGGCGCCGCAGGAAGGCTTCCTGCATCCCGTCACCGATCTCGACACATTGGGTACCGACAGGGGAGAGAACGCATGCGTGTTGCGCTGACAGCCGTCGCCGCGATTTTGTGGTGTGGTGCCGCCGCCGCCCAGACGGCCTTCGTCTCCAACGAGAAGGACGATTCCATCTCGGTCATCGATCTCAAGACCATGGCGGTGAGCAAGACGGTCAAGGTGGGCCGCCGGCCGCGCGGCATCACCCTGTCGCCCGATTTCAAGCATCTCTACATCTGCGCCTCGGACAGCGACGCCATCCAGGTGATGGATACCGCCACGCTGAAGCTGCTGCACGATCTGCCCTCGGGCGAGGACCCCGAGCAGTTCGTTCTGCATCCCGACGGCGTGCGCCTCTACGTCGCCAACGAGAACAACAACGTGGTGACGGTGATCGATACCAGCACCCGCAAGGTGATCGGCCAGGTGGACGTGGGCATCGAGCCGGAGGGCATGGCGGTCAGCCCCGACGGCCGGGTGGTGGTCAACACCT
The DNA here is from genome assembly GCF_900184795.1 of Magnetospirillum sp. 15-1. Taxonomy (NCBI): domain Bacteria; kingdom Pseudomonadati; phylum Pseudomonadota; class Alphaproteobacteria; order Rhodospirillales; family Rhodospirillaceae; genus Magnetospirillum; species Magnetospirillum sp. 15-1. The sequence continues at coordinate 134,848 of NZ_FXXN01000016.1, forward strand.
CGGAAACCACCAACATGGCCCATCTGCTGGATGCCGACCGTCTGACCGTGCTGGACAATATCGCGGTGGGGGCCCGGCCGCGCTTCGCCGCCTTCGAGGCGTCGGGCAAGAGCCTGTGGGTCACCGCCGAGATCGGCGGCACCGTTCACGTCATCGACGCGGCCGCCCGGACCGAGCGGCAGGCGATCTCCTTCGCCATTCCCGGTATCCCCAAGGACAAGATTCAGCCGGTGGGGCTGAAATTCTCGGCCGACGGCAAGCTGGCCTTCGTGGCGCTGGGTCCCGCCAACCATGTGGCGGTGATCGATACCCAAAGTCTGAAGGTCCTGAAATACATCCTGGTGGGGCGTCGGGTCTGGCATCTGGAACTGACGCCCGACGGCGGCAGGCTGCTGGCCACCAACGGCATTTCCGGCGATGTCTCGGTGATCGACGCCAAGGCCCTGACGGTGATCAAGACCATCGCCGTCGGCCGCTATCCCTGGGGGGTGGCCATCAAGCCATGAGCGGCGCGCTGACGGTCACCGGTCTCGGCTATGCCTACCGTTCCGGCTTCGCGCTGGAGGAGGTGGCGTTCACCGCCGGGGCCGGGGCTTTCACCGTGCTGCTGGGGCCCAACGGGGCGGGCAAGAGCACCCTGGTCAATCTGGTGACCCGCCTCTATTCCCCCGGAGCCGGCGGCGTCTTCATCGGCGGGCACAGTCTGGCGGACGAACCGGGCAAGGCCCTGGCCCGCCTGGGAGTGGTGTTCCAGCAATCCACCCTCGACCTCGACCTGTCCACCGAGCGCAACCTGCGCTATGGCGCCGCCCTGCACGGGCTGTGGGGCAAGGCGGCTGACCGGTCGGTCGAAGATGGTCTGGCCCGCTTCGGCCTGGAGGCGGCGCGGAAACAGCCGGCCCGCTCGCTGTCGGGCGGCAACCGCCGCAAGCTGGAACTGGCCCGCGCCCTGGCGCACAAGCCCGCCGTGCTGGTCTGCGACGAGGCGACGGTGGGCCTCGACACGCCGTCGCGCCGTGCCCTGCTCGCCCATCTGCGCCGCCTGTGCCGGGAGGAGGGGCTGGCGGTGCTGTGGACCACCCACCTGATGGACGAGGTGGAGGAGGCCGACCCGGTGGTGCTGCTGAAATCGGGCCGAGTGCGGGCGGCGGGATCGGCGGGCGAGCTGATCCGCCGGGCCGGCGCCGACGGGCTGGAAAGCGCCTTTCAGGCCCTGTTGGCGGAGGAGGGGGCATGAGGGCCGCCCTGGTCGCCCTGTGGGCCATCCTGCTGCGCGAGGGTCTGCGCTTTCTGGGTCAGCGCGAGCGTATGATCTCGGCCCTGCTGCGGCCCATGCTGTGGCTGGTGATCTTCGCCGCCGGCTTCCGCGCCGCCCTGGGGGTGGCCATCACGCCGCCCTACGAGTCCTACATCACCTACGAGGTCTATATCCTGCCCGGCCTGATGGGCATGGTGCAGCTGTTCAACGGCATGCAGACCTCGCTGTCCATGGTCTACGACCGCGAGACCGGTTCCATGCGGGTGCTGCTGACCTCGCCACAGCCCCGCTGGTGGCTGCTGGCCTGCAAGCTGCTGGCCGGCGCCCTGGTGTCGCTGGTCCAGGTCTACGCCTTCCTGGCCGCCGCCTTGGCCTTCGGGGTGGAGGTGCCGCTTTGGGGCCTGCTGGCCGCGTCGCCGGTGTTGCTGCTCACCGGGTTGATGCTCGGCGCGGCCGGGCTGTTCCTGTCCTCGGCCATCCGCCAGTTGGAGAACTTCGCCGGCGTGATGAACTTCGTGATCTTCCCCGCCTTCTTCCTGTCCTCGGCGCTTTATCCCCTGTGGAAGGTGGCGGAGACCAGCCCGCTGCTGGCCCGTCTGGCCGGGTTCAATCCGTTCACCCACGCGGTGGAGGCCATCCGCTTCGCCCTTTATCTCGACGTGGCGCCCCTGTCCCTGGCCTGGGTGCTGGGCGGCCTGGCGGTGTTCTTCGGGCTGGCGGTGTGGGGTTATGACCCGTCCAGGGGCTTCCTCGCCCGCCGGGTCATGGAATAGCCACCACCCTCTGGGCCAGTCCGTCCAGGTCGGCGGGGTTGTGGCTGACCATCACCACGGCGGGGCGGTATTGGGCGCAATAGGCCATGACCGCCGCCCGGGTCAGCCGGGCGCTGTCCTCGTCGAGCGAGACGAAGGGCTCGTCCAGCAGCAAGGCGGCGGGACGCACCGCCAGGGCACGGGCCACCGCCACCCGGCGCGCCATGCCCAGCGACAGGCGGCCGGGCAGCTTGTCGCCTTCGCCCGCCAGTCCCAGGGCCGCCAGGGCGGCCTCGATCTCGGCCGCCGACAGGTCGGGGGCGGCCAGGGCGATGTTGGCGCCTGCGCTCATCCAGGGCAGCAGGCGGGGCTCCTGGAACACCATGCCCAATTGCCGGGGCCGCTCGGCCCGGCCGGTGAAGGCATGGTCCAGCCCGGCCAGGATGCGCAGCAGGGTGGACTTGCCGCAGCCCGAGGGGCCGACCACCGCCACCGTCTCGCCCGGCGCCACGTCGAGGCGCAGATTGGCGAGGACCACCCGGTCGCCGAAGCGCTTTTCGGTCACCTCGGCCCTAATCACGCCACTGCGCCGCCTTGCGCTCGATGGGGGCGAGGAGGCCCAGCTCGATGGCCTGGATGACCAGGATGAAGGCCAGGGAATAGGCCAGGATGCCGGTCACGTCGAAGCCCTGGAAGAACAGGTGCAGCTTGAACCCGATGCCGTCGCTTCGCCCCAGCAATTCCACCACCAGCACGATCTTCCAGATCAGCGCCAGCCCCGAGCGCGCCGCCACCATCAGATAGGGCGCCAGTTGCGGCAGCACCACGTGGCGCAGCGTCTTCCGGCGGCCCAGGCGGTAGATTCTCGCCATATCGGCATAGCCGGGATCGAGGGTGCGGGCGCCCTCCCTCAGGGTGACCACCACCGAGGGGATCTTGTTGAGCGCCACGGCGGCCAGGGCGGCACCCTCGCTCAGGCCGAACCACACGAAGCACAGGATGGCGGTGACCAGGGCGGGCAGATTGAGGAAGAACACCACCCAGCCGTCGAACAGCCGGTCCAGCACCGCCACCCGGCCCAGCGCGATGCCCAGCGCCGAGCCCACCGATAGGGCCAGGGCGAAGGATACCGCGACGCGGGCCAGGGTGATCGTCAGGTGATGCAGCAGGTCGCCCTGGACCGCCGCCTTGGCCAGCGCCGCCAGCACCAAGCCGGGCGGCGGCAAGGTGGCGGTGGGAGCGGCCAACGCGGCGACCTGCCATGCGGCGAGCAAGAGGGCCAGGGACAGGGCCTGCCAGACCATGCGCCGTCCCGTCACCAGAAGGTGCCCGGCTGCAGGACGGGCGACGGGCCGACCAGATCCTCGCCCCCCAGCTCGGCCAGCAGGGCGTAGAGACGTCGGGCGGAGTCCAACTCCACGACGCCGGGCGTGCCGGCGCAGAACCCGGCGCGATAGCCGTCTCGGGTGCGGGTGTCGGTGGCCCGCGTCAGGTGGTCCAGGCCCGCCCAGTCGAAGCCGGGGGCGCACATCCGGGCGCGGGTCTCGGTCTCGGCCTTGCGGAAGGCCTCGACCTCGGCGGCACGGGACTCAGCCCAGGGCCGGCGGAAGATCCAGCCGATCAGCGGCGGCTGTGCCTCAAGGCTCAGTTCGGCGGGAATGGCGGCCACGTCCAGCAGACGGCGGAAGCCCTTGGCCTCCAGCGGCACCGCCGAGGGCCAGAAGGTCAGCAGGGCGTCGAGGCGCCCGGCCTCCAATTGCTGGGCCAGCAGGGGCGGTGCGCCGAAGGTCCTGTCGACGATACGGTCCAATTCGATGCCGTGGCGTTTGGTGGCCAGGGCGCGCAGCAGCAGCCAGCTCTTGTCCAGCGGCCCGCCGGCTACTCCAACCCGCTTGCCCGCCAGATCGGCCAGGGTGCGGACGGGCGACGCCTCGGGGACCAGCAGGGCGCCGGTCATGCCCACCCAGGGGACGAAGGTCAGGTCGTGGCCCATGGCCCGCTGGCGCGACACCCACAGCCAGTCGCCCACCACCGCGTCCACCGAGCCGCCCAGCAGCGCCACCGCCGAGGAATCCTTGCCGGCCAGTTCCTGGGGCTGCACCCGGATGCCGTGGGCGGCGTCGATGCCGTGGGTGCGCATGGTCTCGATCTCCCACTGGGCGGTGCCGAAGGTCAGCAGACCGAGCCGCAAGGGCTCGGCGGCAACGGCCGGCAGGGCGGTCAGCAACACGATCAGCAACGGCGCCAGACGCATTGGGGGCTCCCTCCACTGCCTGCCAGTCTAGGAAGGGGCGGAGGGCTTCGGTATTGGACCTATTGCCAATGGGCCGTCGGGGGCGCCGCCCGGATGATGGCGGGATGAAGCGCCTTGCCCTCGCCCTGCTGCTGTTCGCCGCCCCGGCCCGGGGCGAGGAATACCGCATGGGCGATTACCGCGCCCCGGTGCCGCTGGGCCTGGACGGCGCCGTCACCGTCGATACTGACGAGGCTCGCGATCTTCTGGCCCGGGGCGACGTCGTGGTCCTCGACGTGCTGCCCGCGCCTCGTCGCCCGTCCGACGGCACCTGGTTGCTGCCCAGGCCGCGCCTCAGCCTGCCCGGCGCGGTGTGGCTGGCCAATACCGGCTACGGCGACCTGTCGCCCGCCATGCGGGAGTGGTTTGCCGGGCAACTGGCCCAATTGAGCGGCGGCGACAAGGCCCGCCCCCTGATGTTCTTTTGCGTCATCGATTGCTGGATGAGCTGGAACGCCGCCAAGCGGGCGTTGTCCCTGGGCTATGCGCGGGTCTACTGGTACCCGGACGGCTCGGACGGCTGGGAATTCGCCGACCTGCCCCTGGAACGGGTGGAGCCGCGCGGTCCGTGATTTTATCCATGGACGCGGATGGACACGGACGCCGCTTCGCGGCCACGGATGAGCACGGAGAATAAGAATTCCATTCCGTGTCCATCCGCGAGCGGTGCGAAGCGCCGCATCCGTGTCTTGTGTGGACGGCCCCTGCGTTGCAAGGAAAATTAGGCGCAGTGTCCGCCGGTCTGGGGCAGTCATGTGTCCGGCCTGTTTGCGCGGCACACCTTGCCGCTGGCCATGATGTGATCCGCGAACCGCTCCCAAATCATCCGTACGGCCTCGACCGGCCGGGACACGAACAGGGTTTTTCGGCTCGTGGGTCTGACCGGTCGCCATCACGCTTTCATCGCCCTCGCAATCGAAGTGCCGTGGTTGGACTTTGGTTCAGGCGGCCAATCCGGCTTGCCTGTGATATGTGCCGCCATGGGCGAGAATAGCCCAGGCGATCCGGGCCAGCTTGTTGGCGATGGCGACGGTAGCCTTGCGTGCCGGCATGCGTTCCAGCAGCG
>NZ_FXXN01000017.1:0-140000 GCF_900184795.1 Magnetospirillum sp. 15-1
GGGTGCTGCTTCATCGGCTTCGTCATCCACCATGCGCCGGGGCCGATGCTGTGCGTCCAGCCCACCGTGGAGATGGCGAAGCGGGCGTCGCGCCAGCGCATCGACCCGCTGATCGACGAAAGCCCGGCCATCCGGGAGCGAGTAAAGCCTGCCCGGTCGCGTGACGCCGGCAACACCATGCTGTCCAAGGATTTTCCCGGCGGCACATTGGTGCTGACCGGGGCCAACAGTGCGGTGGGGCTGCGCTCCATGCCGGCCCGTTACCTGTTTCTCGACGAGGTCGATGCCTATCCGGCCTCCGCCGACGAGGAAGGCGATCCGGTCGGGCTGGCCGAGGCCCGCTCGCTGACCTTCGCCCATCGGCGGAAAGCGTTCCTGGCCTCGACGCCGACCATCCGAGGCATGTCCCGCATCGAGCGGGAATACGAGGCCAGCGACCAGCGCCGGTTCTTCGTGCCCTGTCCCCATTGCGGGACCATGCAGTGGCTGAAATTCGAGCGGCTGAAATGGGACAAGGGCCAGCCGGGCAGCGTCCGTTACGTCTGCGAATCCTGCGACCAGGACATCGCCGAGCACCATAAGGGCGGCATGCTGGCTGCCGGAGAATGGCGGGCCACCGCCATTGCCACAGATCCCGGCACTATCGGCTTTCACATCTCGGCGCTGTATTCGCCGCCGGGCTGGCAGTCGTGGCGCGACATCGTCCGGCTGTGGGAAGCCGCCCAGGGCAATGATGACGCGCTGCGGGTGTTCAAGAACACCGTGCTGGGCGAAACCTGGGTCGAATCTGGTGAAGCGCCCGACTGGCAGCGGCTGTACGACCGCCGCGAGACTTGGAGTCCGGGCACCGTCCCGACGGGCGGGCTGTTCCTCACCGCCGGGGCCGACGTCCAGAAGGACCGCATCGAGATCGATGTCTGGGCCTGGGGCCGTGGCTTGGAAAGCTGGCTGGTCGATCACGTCGTCATTGAGGGCGGTCCCGAGAAGGCCGAGACCTGGACGGCGCTGGAGCGGGTGTTGGGCCAAACCTGGACCCACGCCAACGGCGCTGCCCTGAAGATCGCCCGCCTCGCCATCGACAGCGGTTACGAGGCATCGGCGGTCTACACCTGGGGCCGCAAGATGGGCGTCGCCAGCGTGTCGCCGGTCAAGGGTGTCGAGGGCTTCAACCGCTCCAGCCCGGTGTCGGGCCCCACCTATGTGGACGCCACCGAGGGCGGCAAGAAGATCAGGCGTGGTGCCCGGCTGTGGATCGTGGCGGTCTCCACCTTCAAGTCGGAGACCTATCGCTTCCTGCGCCTCGAACGCCCCACCGATGAGGAACTGGCCGAGGGAATCCGTTTCCCGGCCGGAACGGTGCATCTGCCATCGTGGGCCGAGTCCGAGTGGTGCAAGCAGTTCGTCGCCGAGCAGTTGGTGACGGTCAAGAACCGACGCGGCTTCTCCAAGCTGGAGTGGCAGAAGCTGCGGGAACGCAATGAGGCGCTGGATTGCCGGGTCTACGCCCGCGCCGCCGCCTGGATCGCCGGTGCCGACCGCTGGTCGGAGGCCAAGTGGCGGGATCTGGAAAAGCAGGTGGCGGTCGCGGACCACGCCAGCGACCCCGAAGCCGGGCAGGTGCGCCGGATCGCCCGCCGTCCCCGGCGGATCATCAAGTTCAGCGGGATGCACTGATCATGACTCTCGATGAATTGAAGGCCGAGCGCGAGCGGGTGCTGGCGCGGCGCAATTCCCTGGTGGCCCGCGTCACCGTGGGCGACCGCACCGTCCAATACGACCTGACCCAGGCTAACCATGTGCTGGCCGATCTCGACCGCCGCATTGCCGTGCTGGAGGGCAAGAAGCCCCGCCGCCGGATTCTCGCCGTCGCCACCAAGGGGCTATGACCATGCTGGGGAGTTTCCGCCGTCGCCTCGGCGCCCTGATCGGCGGCTTCGAGGCCGCCCAGGGCAGCCGCCGGCTCAAGGGCTTCCAGCCCAGCCGCGCCCATGTCAACACCCTGATCGCCGCCGCCGGCTCCGACATCACGGCGCGAGCCCGCTATCTGGTCCGCAACAACGGCTATGCCCTCAATGCCGCCGAAAGCTGGACCGGCAACGCGGTCGGCACCGGCATCAAGCCGTCATCGCTGATCGCCGACAAGGATCTGAAGGCCCTGGTGCAGCAGCTCTGGCTGGCCTGGACCGACGAGTCCGACGCCGAGGAGCTGACCGATTTCTACGGCCAGCAGCGCCGGGCCGCCCGCGAGGTGTTCATCGCCGGGGAAGTGTTCTTCCGCTTGCGCCCGCGTCGCCCGGAAGACGGCCTGACGGTGCCGTTGCAGCTTCAGATGCTGCCCTCCGAGATGCTGCCGCTGACCCGAACCGAGGTTCTTCTCAACGGCAACGTGATCCGTCAGGGCATCGAGTTTGATCGCATCGGGCGACGGGCGGCATATTGGTTCCTGCGGCGTCATCCCGGCGATCTCACCGATCCCGGCATGGTCGGCGAAATGGTGCGTGTTCCTGCCGCCGAAATCATCCATGTCATCGACCCGGTGGAATCCGGCCAGCTTCGCGGAGTCTCCCGGCTGGCCCCGGCCATCGTCAAGCTGTTCCTGCTCGACCAGTACGACGACGCCGAACTGGAGCGCAAGAAGATCGCGGCCATGTACGCCATGTTCGTGATCTCTCCGGCCCCGGCCGACGTGATCGACATGGTGCCCGCCGACGATGGTTCCGGCGACCGCATCGTCGAGGTCCAGCCCGGCCAGGTGGTGCCCTTGGAGCCGGGCGAGCAGATCCAGACCTCGGCCCCCGCCGATGTCGGCGGTTCCTATGAGCCGTTCGAGTACCGGACGCTGCTGCAGATCTCCGCCGCCACCGGCATCCCCTACGCCTACCTCAGCAACGACATGCTGAAGGCCAATTACTCCAACTCGCGCATGGCGCTGCTGGAGTTCCGCCGCCGGGTCGAGGCATGGCAGCACTCGGTGATGGTCCACCAGATGTGCAGGAAAGTGTGGCAGCGCTGGCTGGATGTGGCGGTGCTGTCCGGGGCGCTCGACATTCCCGGCTATGAGCGCAACCGCGCCAGCTTCATCGCCTGTTCCTGGCTGCCGCCGAAATGGGACTGGGTCGATCCGCTGAAGGATGCCAAGGCCGAGATCGAGCAGATCGGCGCCGGTCTCAAAAGCCGCACCCAGGCACTGGCCGAGCGCGGCTTTGACGCGGAACAGGTGGATGCCGAGATTGCCGCCGACCGGGAAAGGGAGCAGCGGCTGGGTCTGGTGTTTGGCGCCACGCCGCCGGCAGTTCCCACCCATGACACCAGCCCCATCAGCCGGAGGATGGATATGAGCGAACGCGTCTTCAGCATCGACACCGTCAGTGAGGTGACGGGAATTTCCCGAACATGTCTCCATGGCCTGATCCACCGCAGGCATTTCGTGCCCATTCACAGCACTCGAAATGGCGTTGCTCGTGACTTCACGCTGAGGGACATGGTGCATCTCGCCGTCGTTTCCGATCTGCGCTCCATCGGAATCGATCTCCGGCGGGCGGTGAATATGGTCGGCTCCTCGGCTGACGGCACAGCAGGGCGGGATATTGTCACCTGCCGCAGCGGCGAGATCGAAATCACCGTCGATGTAGCCCGCATCGCCGACCGTGTCCGCGACCGGATGGTAGGGGAGCGGTCATGACGGACCTCCCTCATCTCGCGGCTCGCTTGTATGGGACGCCGCTGCTGGTCGCCCGCAGTAAGCTGGATGTGATCCTGGGTGCTCTCGGCCCCCGGCTGGCTGGGCAGTCCATCTCCTTCGACGGCGATACGGCTCCGTCCGCCGATGTGGCGGTCACGCCCGACGGTATCGCCATCATCCCGGTGGTCGGCACCCTGGTGGCCCGCTCCGGCTACCTGGGTGCCGCCAGCGGCTTGACCGCCTATTCCGACATCGCCGAAACCATCGAGGCGGCGGCCACCGATCCCGGCATCCGCGCCATTCTGCTGGACGTGGACTCCTCCGGTGGCGAGGTGGGAGGCCTGTTCGATCTGGTCGACCACATCCAGGCCATCCGCGCCCAGTGTGGCAAGCCCATCTGGGCGGTGGCTGACGAAGCCGCCCTGTCGGCGGCCTATGCCATCGCCTGCACCGCCGACCGCCTCTACGTCACCCAGACCGGCGAGGTCGGCTCCATCGGCGTGGTGGCGGTCCACCGCGACGAATCCGGGGCCGATGCCCAAGCCGGGCTGGCCTGGAGCTTCGTCCATGCCGGGGCCTGCAAGGTGGATGGCAATCCCCACCAGCCGCTGTCCGACTCTGCCCGCGCAGCCCTTCAGGCCGATGTCGATGCGCTGCACGGGAAATTCACCACCCTGGTGGCCGAGCGTCGCCGCCTGTCTCCCGACGTCGTGCGCGCCACCGAGGCTGCGGTCTATCGCGGCGATCAGGCGGTGACCGCCGGGCTGGCCGACAAGGTCGGCACGCTCCACGTTGCCCTGGCCGATCTCGGCGCCACCCTGGCGCGCCCGTCTATCCGTTCCCCCGTCCTGTCCAAACCCAAGGAGACCACCATGTCCGAGAACACGGGGGACATCCCCGTTCTGGCTGCCATGCCGCAGCCGCCCGCCCAGGCATCCGCCGACCTGGAGCAGCGTCTGCGCGCCGAATATTCCGAGATCAGCGCCATCGCCGCCCAGGCCGCCCGACTGGGTGTGACCATCGATCCCGCCGAGGCCATGGCCAAGGGCATCCGCCCCGAGGCGTTGCGCCGCACTGTGCTGGAGCAACTGGCCGAGCGCTCCGAGGCCACCGATGTGGTCGCCGCCGCTCCGGCGGGAGCCGTCCCCAAGACCGAAACCGAAAGCCCCATCGTCCGGCGTGCCCGCGAGGCCGCCGCCCGGAAATAACGGAGATCACCCATGTCCGTGCTGACCATGGCGCCCACCCTGGGCGATCTGCTGAAGTTTGAACTGAACGCCAGCTACACCCGCGAGACCGTCACCCTGAAGGTGGGGACCAGTTATCCTCTGGGTTCCGTGCTGGGCCGCATCACCGCCAACAGCGAATACCGTCTGTCCCCCGCCGCACTGGTGGCCGGCGACGAAGGCGCCGAGGTGGCCATCGCCGTGCTGTTGGACGCGGTGGATGCCACGGATGCCGCCGTCACCGGCCTGATCGTCGCCCGCGGTCCCGTCATTCTGGCCGATGGTGCCCTGGCGTTCGATGCCTCGGTCGACCAGCCTGCCGAACGGGCCGCCAAGATTGTCCAGCTTGCCACCGTGGGGCTGGTTGCCCGTGCCACCGTCTGATCGGAGCCTTTCCCATGACCCAGATCATCAATCCCTTCGACGTGGGCGGCTACTCGCTCGCCGAAATGACCCAAGCCATCAACATCCTGCCCAACCTCTACACCCGTCTCGGCCAGATGGGGCTGTTCCGTTTCGAGGGCGTTACCCAGCGCAGCGTCATCATCGAGCAGGCGGAAGGCGTCCTCAACCTGCTGCCCACTGTGCCCCTGGGCGGCCCGGCCACCGTCGCCAACCGCGATGCCCGGAGCATGCGGTCGTTCACGGTGCCGTGGATTCCCCACGATGATTCCATCACCCCCCAGGACGTCCAGGGCGTGCGCGGCTTCGGTGTCGCCGATGCCGCCGATCCGCTGGCCACGGTGATGGAGCGCAAGCTGACCCGCATGCGGAGCAAGCACGCCCAGACCCGCGAGTTTATGGAGGTCAACGCCCTGAAGGGCGTGGTCCGCGACGGTGGTGGTTCGACCCTCTACGATTATTTCAACGAATTCGGCCTGAGCCGCCAGCAGGTGGATTTCACCCTCGGCACCGCCACCACCAATGTCCAGGCCAAGATCCGCGACGTGTTGCGCAAGGTGGAGACGGAACTCAAGGGCGAGACCATGACCAGCGTGCTGGCCCTGGTCAGCCCGGAATTCTTCGATCGTCTGATCGGCCATGCCAAAGTCGAGCAGGCTTACCAGTATTATTCCTCGACCGGCGCCCAGCCGCTGCGGGAAGACGTGCGGCGCCGCTTCCCCTTCGCCGGCATGGTGTTCGAGGAATACAGCGCCACCGTCACCCTTTCCACCGGCCAGACGGAAACCCTGATCCCGGCGGGCGAAGGCATCGCCTTCCCGCTCGGCACCATGGACACCTTCGTCACCTATGGCGCCCCGGCCAATCTGATCGAGACGGTCAACACCCTGGGCGTACCCATGTACGCCCGCCAACTGGCCCGCCAGGACGGCAGCGCCATCGACGTCAAGACCGAGGCCTCCATCCTGCCGGTCAACAAGCGCCCGCGTCTGGCGGTGCGGTTGTTTTCGGGGAATTGATGAGCGCCTTCACCGACGCCATCGACGACCTGTTCGCCGATCCGAACATGGCCGTCACGGTGACGTGTCAGGGCCGGTCCATCCGTGCCCTGGTGCGGCGGCCCGACCGCGACATTGAATTCTCGGACATCACCGTGCAGACCGGCACGGCTTTGTTCGAGATTCGGCGGCGGGAGGTTGCGGCACCCCAGCCGGGGGACATCATCACCCATGGCGGTGACAGCTTCGTCGTCCAGGGCGAGCCCCGCCTGGATGCCGAACGGCTGATCTGGACCTTGGACACGAGACTGGCATGAAACTGGCGGCGGCTATTTCCGGCGATCTGCGCAAGATCATGGCCGAGGAGGTCAAGGCCGCCGAAGACGCCGTCACCGCCGCCATGCGCCAGGCCGCCGACGGCCTGAAAGCGGATCTCCGCCGTCAAGTCACCGAAGCGGGCATGGGCCAGCGCCTCGCCAACACCTGGCGGGCCGAGCTTTATCCCAAGGGCCGGAAAAGCATCAAGGCCGCGGGGTTCGTTTTCACCAGGGCTCCCACCATCATCCGCGCCTTCGACCAGGGTGCCGTGATCAAGTCCAAGCACGGCTTCTGGTTGGCCATTCCCACACCCGCCGCCGGCACCGGGCCGAGGGCCAAGCGCATGACGCCCGGCCTATGGGAACAGATGCACGGTGCCCGGCTGCGCTTCATCTACCGCCGGGGAGCCCCCTCGCTGTTGGTAGCGGAAAACATGCGGGCCCGCACCGGTAAACGGGGTGGCTTCGCCCAGGGCAGCGCCTCGGCGCTCCGCTCCGGGCGCGGGCTGGCCACGGTGGTGATGTTCATCCTGGTGCCGCAGCTCTCGTTGCGAAAGCGACTGGACGTCAACGCCGCCGCCGAGCGGTGGGCTTCGGCGCTGCCGGAGCTGATCGTCAGGAATTGGCGGTGATCATTCCGATCACTGTACCGATTTGGCAGCACCACCATGGATGGCCATGAACATCCGTCTTTGTGGTCCCCGCAGGGACTGGAACCCGAACGCCGAGTAGAATCCTTGGGCACCATCGTCGATGGGGTCAACGACGATCACCGACATGGCGACCGTCTCCGCCGCCACCTTGGTCTTCTTGACGGCATCAGCCAGCAGAACACTGCCCAGACCCTGTCCAGCAGCGGCCAGATCAACGGCGAGGCGCCCGATCAGTGCCGCCGGAATGGGATGTCGCGGTAGGCGCTTCTCCATTGCTGGCGGCAGGTCAGCGGCGACCACCGTCGCGGCGCTGAGGGTGAAGAAGCCGAGGATATGCTCGGGCCGATCCGGCATGACGGCCACGAACACCCGTGCGGTATTCCGCCGGACATCCTGGCTGGCCTGCTCGTGGATATAGCGGTCGAGGGACTCATTGCCGCAAGAGAAGGACGAGCGATCATGATGGGATTCAAGCGGCTCGATCTGGATGGAATCGGTGGCGAGACTCACCGGCGCACGACCCGCGAATGATCCTCGAGCGCCTTCTGGAGCTTCTCGTTCGGCTCGGGCGGATTGAGCAGCAGTTCCTGAAAACGCTCCCATTCCTCAGCATTGAGCGCAATGACCTCGTGCTCGCGCACCACCGCATCCGCCTTCTGCAAGGCGACATCGACCACGAAGTCGGTGAGCGTCTTGTCGGCATAGGCGGCGGCCCGTTCCAGCTTCCGCTTCGATTGCGGGCTGAGACGAATGCTGATGCGCTCCTGGCGCTGGGCAGTCCTGGGCATGATGGCGGCTCCAATTGATGCTTTAAATATGTACGCCTTATTGGCGCACGTTTCAAGGATTGCCCATGCCCTCCGTCCGCGAACAAATCCTCGCCGCCCTGCTGGCGCGGCTGGAAACGGTGCCGGATGCCACGATCAAACGGGAAGCGCCGCTTCCGGAAACGGTCCCCGCCGGTGGTCTGATCATCCTGCGCGACGGCGATCCCGGCGACCCGGAGGTGCTGCTATCACCGCTCTCCTATCTCTGGGAACACCAAGCCGAGATCGAGGTCATCCTTCAACGCGGCCAGGACGACGACAGCGCCGCATTGGATGCACTGCTTATGGCGGTGGGGGACGTCCTGGCGGCCGACCGTTCCCTCGGTGGTCTGGCCGAATGGCTGGAATGGGGCGCTCCCAAGACTTCCGGCCTAGCCATCGACGGCGCCGCCGCGCTGCGGGGAGCCACGGTGCCGCTCACCATTCACTACGGCTCCAGCGACCCGTTGGGCTGACCCACACCTTAATATATGGGAGTTCCCCATGGCGAAGACTCGGGCCTACGGCGCCGATTGCACCCTGCTGGCCGCCTTCGAGACGGTTTACGGCACGCTTCCGGCCGACGGCTATGGGCGGTTGTCGTTCAAGGACTCCAGCCTGGGGGCCGAGCGACCGCTGGGTTACGACCCGCTGCTGGGCCAGGGTCGCGACGCCCAGGACCCGTTCTACGAGGCGATCAAGGACGAGGGCGATATCGGTGTGCCGCTGGATGTGCGGGCGCTCGGCTTCTGGCTGAAGGGCCTGTTCGGCGCCCCCGCCACCAGCGATAACGGTGACGGCAGCTTCGACCATGTCTTCACCTCGGGCGGCACGCTGCCCAGCCTCGCCATCGAGATCGGCCACGCCCAACTGGCAGCACCGAAGTTCTTCCGCCATGGCGGCGCCAAGCTGGACAAGCTGTCCTTCGACATGGCCCGCTCCGGTGCCGCCAATGCCAGCATCGGGGTGATCGCCCAGGGCGAGGCCGAGTCCGCGATCACCATCGATGCCAGCCCGACCAGCTTCGCCCTGAAGCGGTTCAGCCAGGGCAGCGGCACCATCCGGGTCGGCGGCGGCCAACTGGCCAACGTGGTGGGCGGCAAGCTGTCCTTTTCCAACAATCTGGAGCGGGTCGAAACCATCCGCGCCGACGGCCTGATCGACGGCGTGGACGAAACCGAGGCCACCGCCGAAGGCTCGGTAGATATCCGCTTTGGCACCGACACCACGCTGACCACCGCCATCGCAGCCGAGAGCCCGGTGGCGATGGAATACGGCTTCACCATTCCCGGCTCGGCCTTCGCCCTGACCTTCCATCTGCCCCGCGTCTTCTTGCCCAAGAAGAAGCAGGAGATCAAAGGCCCCGGCGGCATCCAGGCCAGCTACGACTGGCGCGCGGCCCGTGATCCGGTGGCGGGGTATCTGCTCCGCGTCACCCTGGTCAACGACGTGACGGGGTATTGATCATGATCCGCCTGACCATCCCCAAGGAACCCTACTGGATCGATCTGCCCCACGGGGTAAAGGTGTTCGTGCGCCCGCTGACTACGGCGGTGTACGAGGCCGCCCGTGCCCGAGGCTGGCGCATGGCCCGCGCCATCGCCGCCGAACATGCCGATCTGAAAGCCGCCGGGGCCGACATCACCGGCCTGCCCGATCTGTCCGACGAGGACGCCCTGGCCGGTCTGTCGCAGATGCTGTTCGCCCAAGGTCTGGCGCGATCCGCCATCACCAAATGGGAAGGTGTGCTGGATGCCGGTGACCAGCCCGCCGAGATCTCCGACACAGCCATCGCCGAGTTGATGCAGCTTCCCCGCATGGCCGAGGGCTTCGTCGTCCAGTACACCGAAACCCATGAAGCGGTCATCGCCGAGGGAAACGTCTCCAGGCCCGCGCCGAATGGCACTTCGGCGGCGGGCCGGAATACTGCCGAGGCTGCGGTGGAAACTGCGACTGCCCCTATGACCGCAACGCCCCCCTGACCGAATCCGGTTGGCAAGCCTGGGAATTGCTGACCGGTTCCATCGGCGCCATTCGTATCGGCCCGCGTGGCGGCATCACCGGCCTCGACCTTCCGGCCCTGCTGATCCAGGCCGAGGCCATGGGTTACGACCAGCCCCTGCTGGCGAGGCTGCTGCCGTTCGCCGAGCGGGGCATGGTGACGGGGGCGGCGAAGCTGACTGCGGAACCATGATCGGGGCGATTGCCCCGAACCCCATCCGGGAGGTCGCGGACCTCCCGGACCCACCCTGAATTATTGAGAAAAAACTGAAGGTCCGGAAGCTGTGCTTCCGGGCGGGTGCGGGCAGCCGCCCGCTCGCGATGGCGAAAGTACGCCCCCATGGCCACCAAATCCCTCTCCATCCGCCTGTCCCTGCAGGACGGCGAAACCGTGCGCCGCGCCCTGCTGCAACTGGGCGAGGACGGGCAGAAGGCGCTGGCCCGGATCGAAGGGGCCGCCCAGCCCGCGTCGAAGTCGCTGCTGGCCATGAATGCCGCCAGCCAGGATATCCAGGGCGGCATGGCGGGGTTTGCTTCCCGGCTTGGCCCCATTGGCTCGGTGATGATGGCGCTGGGACCGGCGGGGCTGGCGGCGGGCGCGGCCATCGGCTTCTTCGGCAAGGCCATGGTCGAGTCCACCATCAAGGTGGAAAGCCTGGAAGCCCGCCTCAAGGGGCTGGTCGGCGCCGCCGCCCTGTCTGAGACCACCAGCTATCTCTATGCCCAGGCTCAGAAGACCGGCACCGCCCTGGAGACGGTGGTCGGGGCCTATTCCCGGCTGGCCGTGTTGCAGAAAGCCGGGATCATCACCACCGGTGAATCTCGTGCCCTGCTGGAGGGCTTCCAGTCCACCGCCATCGCGCTGGGTGCGTCGTCCGAGCAGTTGGAGCAGTCGCTGTTCGGTCTGGCCCAGGGGCTGTCGTCGGGCACATTGCGGGCCGAGGAGCTCAACCAGATCGTCGAGCCCATGCCGGGCCTGCTCCAGGCTCTCGACCGGGCCGCCGCTCTGCCCTCGGGCGGGTTCCGTCAGATGGTCACCCAGGGCAAGGTCACGGCGGATTTCTTCCGCGACACCCTGATCAAGGCGTTGCGGGGCTTCGACGAAGCCGCCAAGGAAAGCGCCGACACCGCCGAGCGGTCCTTCACCCGCATGGCCAATGCTTGGGCTGCCTTCACCAACGCCCCCTGGCTGCGCAAGGTTCTGTCGGGCGGCGCCAATGCTGGGGCGGCGACACTGGAATCGCTGACGCCGGGGGAATCCTCGGTCAAGACGCGGCTGGCCGATCTGGATCGCCGTATCGCCGCCCTGGGGGGCGAGCAGGCCCTCGACAAGCCGTTGCCCGCCGGAACCCATTCCGTGGTGGTGATGGCGGTCAGGGAGGAGAACGAGGAACTGCGCCGCCTGCTGGCCGAACGCCAGGATGTCGCCGCCGATCTCGACGAGATCACCCGCAAGCGGGCAGGCATGGAAGCCCAGGCCAAGATGGAGCGCGACCGGGTCCGGGCCGAGCAGCGCGAGCCGACCTATATCGAGAAGCTGTCCGATCTTAAATTCGAGGTGGAATGGCAGGAGAAGCTGAATACGGCCCGCGCCGCCGGCAACGCCGAGTTCTCCCGCACCAAGGCCCAATACGAGGCGGCCAAGGGCTTTCGCCAGATCGAAAAGGAGCTGTTCCAGCAAGGCGGCGTCTATCGCACCCAGCCCAAGGAACAGGAGATCAAGGATCTGCTGGCCCGCGAGGCCGAAGCCAAGGGGGCGGGCGAAATGTCGGCCCAGGCCCAGGCCGAGGTGCTGGGGCTGAACCTCCAGGCCCGTGGCCAGGAGCGTCTGGCCGAAGCCGCCCGCATCGGCGGACAGGCCCAGATCGACGCGGCCCGCGCCGCCAAGGTGCTGGAATTCGCCTTCAAGAATAACGGCGCGGCGGTGGCCGAATACGACCGGGCGCTGCGCCGCATCGATGCCGCCAAACTGTTGGAGCAGAAGAACGGCCTGATCCGCACCATGGATCAGGAAGCCGCCGCCAATGACCGCCTCGCCGATGCGGCCAAAGGCTCGGTGGCCGACACCATCCTGGCGGAGCGGACCAATTGGCTGGCCGAAGAGGCCTCCAAGGGACTGACCGATGCCAATGGCGAACTGGCAGCCTCCTACGCCCAGGTGCAGAAATCGCGCGCCAACAGCGAGGCGGCCCGCGCGGTTGCCGATCTGGAACGGGAGATCGATGCCCAAATGCGGTTGGCGGCGGCGGTGCGCAGCAGTGATCGCAACCGCGTTCGCACCGTCACCATCGACAATGACGTGGCCAAATTCGCCCGCGGCCACAAGCTGGCCGAAGACGATCCCAAGGTGGACGAATATCGGGCGGCCCGCTCGCGGCAATATGCCGAAGCGGTCAAGGACGAGGCCCGACAAACCACTCTGGCCTACGACGCCACCCTGCGATTCAAGGATGAACTGGCCAAGCTGAACGAGCAGCGGGCCTCGGGCGCCCTCACCGAGGAAGCCTACGCCCGCCGCTACCAGGAATTGGAGCAGGACAAACTGGCCGCCAGCCGCGACTGGCAGGATGGCGCCATCCGGGCGGTGCGGGCCTATGCCGACGAGGCCAGCAATGCCGCCGCCAGTGCCGAGCGGGCCATGTCCGGGGCATTGCGGGCCAGCGAGGATGCCTTCGTCAAATGGGCCATGACCGGCAAGCTGGCCGGGCAGGATCTGTTCAACAGCCTGGCCGAGGAGGCGTTGCGGGCGGCATGGCGCATGTCGGTGGTGGCGCCGCCGTTCGGTGGAGCCGGTGGCGGCATCTTCGGCGGCATGATCGCCGGCATCGGCGGCTGGTTCTCCGGTGGCGGCGGTGGTTCCGTCCCAGTGCCCGATACCGGCAATTTCGCCATCGCCCATTCGGGCGGCCTGATTGGTCTCGACCGGCTGGAAACCCGGAGGTTGGATCCGGCGGTGTTCATCGGCGCGTCCCGCTTCCATCGGGGCGGTCTGGTGGGGGGCGAGGTGCCGATCATCGCCCAGAAGGGTGAGGAGGTGCTGACGCGGGGCGATCCCCGTCATCGCTTCAACCTGCGTTCCCGCGACGATGTTCCGGTGAGCGTCAGCGTGCCGGTTTCGGTCAATATCCAGACGCCGCAGGGGACACAGGCCCGGACAGTGCAGCGGCGCGATTCCGGCGGCGGCCTGACGCTCGACATCATCGTCGAGCAGATCACCGATGCCATGTCCGGCGACATCGTCCGCGGCCAGGGCATCGCCCCGGTGCTGGAGCGGCAATACGGACTCAACCGCGCCAACGGGGCTTATCGATGATCCGCTTTCCCGCCACCTTGCCCATGCCGCTGGCGGAACCCTATGCGGTCAAGCCCGCCGACGGGGTGGTCCGCACCGACATGGAGCAAGGACCGGCCCGCCAGCGCCGCGAATTCACCCAAGTTCCCACCAAGATCCCGCTGAAGTGGCGCTTCACCGACGCCCAATACGCGGTGTTCGACGCCTGGTACCAGTGGAAGGGCAGGGCCGGAGCGGAGTGGTTCATCATTCCGCTGCGCAGTGGCCTCGGGGTGATCGACCACGTCGCCCGCTTCACCCGGCAGTACGAGGCCCCGCTGTCCTCGGGCGGTTTCTGGCTGGTGACGGTGGAACTGGAGGTCCGCGACCGCCCGGTGCTGTCCGAGGCGGAGCTGGACATCCTGCTCGATAGTTCCTGGGCCGACCTGTCCGGGGCGGTCACCGGTCTCGACATCCTCGCCAACGCCACGCTTTACGCCGCCATCGGAGCCTGACTCTCATGACCATCAAAGACGACCTTCTGGCGGCCACCGCCAAGGCCGGGGCGGCGGCGCGGATCCTGCACGACGTGGCCAACGGTCCCGCCTCGGGCCCGGGGTCGACCATCGTCACCGGGGCGGGTGCGGTGAAATCCCTGGCCAGGGCGGTGGGCGACCTGGAGGAGGCGGCGACGGGTTCCGCCGCTGTTGCCGCCGCCGCTGCTGCCCAGGCGGCGGCGGACAAAGCCGCCGCCGACGCCTCGGCCACTGTCGCTGCCGCCTCGTCCGCGACCGCCACGACGCAGGCGGACATCGCCACCACCCAGGCCGCCGCCGCATCCGTTTCCTCCTCCTCCGCCGCCGGCCACGACAGCACCGCGGCGGCCAGTGCCGCCGCTGCCCGTGCCGATCGGCTGCTGTGCGATGCCGATGTCGCGTCGACGGCCGCGAATGCCGCGGCAACGTCCGCTTTGGCCGCAGCCGCGGCCGGGGACGCTGCTTCGGCTGCCGCCTCCGCCGAGGCGGCCATCGTGGCGAAGATCAATTGGCGGGGGACATGGTCGGGCGTGGCGGAGTACGGGACCCATGACGCCGTGGCGCTGTCGGGGGCGTCGTACATCGCCATCGCCCCCAATACCAACCAGCCGCCGCCCAATGCCACCTGTTGGGACGTGCTGGCCGCCAAGGGGGCCAACGGTTCCGGTGCCGGGGATATGCTGGGCGCCAATAACCTTTCCGACGTGGCGGACCCGGCGGCGGCGAGAACCAATCTCGGCCTGGGGACCGCCGCGACGACGGCAGCGGCGGCTTACGCGACGGCCGCCCAGGGCGCCACGGCGGATAGTGCCGCCCAGAAATCCGCCAATCTTTCAGATCTGACCGACAAGACCTCGGCAAGGACCAATCTCGGCATCGCGACGGTGGGCAATACCGGAGCCTATGCCGACCTGACGGGCAAGCCCGCCCTCGGCACGGCCGCCGCCCTGAATGCGGATGCCGATGCGACGCTGGCCTCCAACAGTGATTCGGCGCTGCCCAGCCAGAAGGCAGTGAAAACCTACGTGGCGACGGTTCCGCAGAACAGCAGGTCGGCGGCGTACACCACCGTGCTTACCGATGCCGGCAAGCACATTCTTCATCCATCCGCCGATAGCGCGGCGCGGACGATCACCATCGACAGCAACGCCAATGTGGCCTACCCGATCGGCACGGCCATCACCTTCGTCAATCAGCACGGCGCCGGAATCGTCACCATCGCCATCGCCGGCGACACCCTGCGGCTGGCCGGTGCGGGCTCGACGGGGGCGCGCACCCTGGCGGCCGACGGCATGGCGACGGCGCTCAAGATCGCCAGCACGGAATGGATCATCTCCGGCACGGGACTGACCTGATGAGCGCCGTGCATCAGATGCTGGCGGCGGCCGGCGGTAGAGTTCGTCCCGTGGTGACGGGCGGAATCATGACGGAGGCGGGCGGTTACCGTATCCATACGTTCACCTCGTCCGGAGTTTTGGAGGTCGTAAGCGGGCCGGTGGACGTTGAATACCTTGTCGTTGGCGGCGGTGGCGGCGCCTACTCATCAGGCAACGGGGAATATTTTGGCTGGGGCGGCGGCGGCGGTGGCGCCGGGGATTTTCGTACAGGCAGTGAAAATATTTCCCAGGGTACATATCCCGTCGTTATTGGCGCCGGGGGTAGCGGAAGCACTTCTGGATATATTAATTCAAGCAACGGCTCGCAAAGCTCGTTTAATTCCCTGATATCTATTGGTGGGGGCGGAGTAGACGGGGAAATTGATGGGAATGGTAAAAGCGGCGCATCCGGAGGTGGTGGATGCGGCTGGGGGACGGGTGATGTGTTTGCCGGTGGCGGGGCGACAGGGGCTAGGCCGTAGACTCATTACGCGGCGCACCAAATGCGCAGGGCGACGAGCTTTACGGCGGCGAGGAAATTCCGTGGGTCTTTGTCATAGCGGGTGGCGATCCCCCGGAAGTGTTTGATCTTGTTGAAGAAGCGTTCGACCAGATTGCGCTGGCGATAGACCCAGGCGGAAAAGGCGAAGGTGCCCTTGCGGTTGGACCTGACCGGGATGTTGGCCCAGGTCTTGTTCTTCTCGGCCAAGGCCCGAATGGCGTTGCTGTCATAGCCCTTGTCGGCCAGCAGGGTTGAGCCGTCGCCCAAGGCTCCATCGAGCAAGGCTTCGGCCTCGACGCTGTCGTGGACCTGCCCGGCGGTCAGGCGCAGGGTGACGGGACGGCCTTCCGCATCGACGAGCGCGTGGATTTTGCTGGTGAGCCCCCCACGGGAACGTCCCATGCTGCCATCGTCGAGAGCCCCTTTTTTCCCGTGGCCCCGTGTTGGTGAACGCGGACACAGGTCGAGTCGATCATGATGATGTCGCCATCGTAAGCCTTGGAGATTTCCTCCAGAAGCCGGTCCCAGACGCCCGCCTTGCGCCAGCGGACGAACCGGTTGTAGCAGGTGGTCGATGGGCCGTAGCGCTCGGGAACTTCCGCCCAAGGCGAGCCCGTGCGGAACCGCCACAGGATACCGTTCAGGACCCGACGGTCATCAACCCGAGGCACGCCGCGAGGCTTGTTCGGAAGCAAGGGCTCGATGATCGACCATTCGTGATCCGTCAACTCGTACCGCCGCCGTGCCATCAATGCCCTCCGTGCCAGAGGGAATCGTTGAATCACGACGCGCGACGAAGGGGAAGCCTGTTTATGAGTTTACGGCCTAATGGGCACATCGGTGGAAGCGGGTCAGGACCTTATTATGCGGGCGGCGGCGGTGGCGGCGCTGCGACAGCCGGTGGCAATGGCGGTAGTTCTGGGGGTAATGGAGGCAATGGATTGGCGAATACCTATGCGGGGGAGTTAACTTATTATGCGGGTGGTGGTGGAGGCGGTGGCGGCTATGGCTCAGGTGCCGGGGCCGGCGGTATCGGCGGCGGTGGAAGTAATGGGGCGAATGGAACCGTAAATAGTGGCGGTGGTGGTGGCAGCCCTGCGACAAATAGCTCCTATAGTACCGGCGGACACGGCGGTTCCGGCATCGTCATCGTCCGCTACAAAATCTAGGGAGAGAAGCATGGCGCATTTTGCCGAAATCGATGACGGCAGCCGCGTCCTGCGCGTGCTGGTCGTTCCGGACGATCAGGAGCACCGGGGCCAGGACTACCTGGCACTCGACCTGGGCCTGGGCGGCCGCTGGGTGCGGACCAGCTACAACGCCAGCATACGGTATAACTTCGCCGGTAACGGCTACACCTACGATCCCGGCCGCGACGCCTTCGTGCCGCCCCGGCTCGGCGAAGACTGGGTGCTGGACGAAGCCACATGCCGATGGGACCCGCCTATCCCCTATCCGTCGGATGGCGGACCATATCGCTGGAATAAGGAGGATGGCGGGTGGATACCGGCCTGATCCCGATCTGGGCATAGGCACCATCCCTCATCACTGACCGCCCGGCCGCCGCGAGCGGCCTTTTTCATGCCCGAAGGGGGGCTTGGCCGATGCCCGATCCCTCTCTCGAGGAGGCAATCAAGGAAGCCTACGCCTCGTGCCCGTCCAATGCCATCCCGCTCCACACCATGGAACTGCGTCATCCCGCCTTCGTCGATGACAACGGCAATCCGACCGCCGTCAGGGTGGTGCGCAATTACGAGGACGAGGTCACCTGGCGCGAGCGCGGTGGGGTCGAGGTGGCGGCGGTACTGGATGCCATGACGGAGGAGGCGCGCCGCCGGGTCGGGCTGGTGGCGCGGCTGGAGGCCGATGCTCCGGTCGATGCCGGTCGGATGGTCGCCTTCATCGCCCTGGCGTTCGATTTCCAATTGCCCGAGGTCAGTTCCGCCCCGGTGCCGGAATTGACCGTCACCATGGACAATGTCGGCCGCGAGTTGATGGAGCCGCTGGAGGCCGCCGCCACCTCCCTGGTCCGTATCGAGGTCACCTACCGGCCCTATCTCGACATCGATCTCGACGGCCCCCAGATGGACCCGCCGCTGACCATGACCCTGGTCCACGTCAACTGCACCGCCACCCGGATCACCGCCCGCGCCCAGATGTCCCAGATCGGCAACAAGGCCTTCCCCTGGCGCACCTATACCCAGCGTTGCTTTCCGGGGCTGGGCGGCTAGCCGGTCGCCAGGCAGTTGGACAGGGCCGCCTGAATAGCGGCCTTGTCCTTCTTCGCCAGGGATCCCGTTCGTCTCAGGATCAGGGACTGCTCCAGGGTGAACAGCTTGAACCGCACCCGGCAGGGAGCGGTCAGGCCAGCCTTGTCCCAATCGTCGATATGCACATCGCTCGGCCAGTCCCTTTGCCTGGCGGTGGTGATCATGGCAAGCACGACCTGATCATGCCGGTCGTTGAAAGCCGAGGTCGAAACCACCAGGGCGGGACGCCGCTTGGCTCCGACCTTATCGGTGAAGGGAAACGGCACCACCACCACGTCGAACGGCTCAAAGCCCACGCCAGGCCTCCTCGTCCTCGGGGCTGTTCCACTCGCCGAGTGTTCCCTGGATGGCGCGAAGGTATTCATCGCCGCCCGGAGCGACCTTGCGGATCAGAACCTGATCATCATCGACCACGAAGGTGACGGTGTCTCCCGCCGCCAGATGAGCGGCCTCGCGGACCCGCTTGGGGATCGTCATCTGCCCCTTCGACGTAATTCTCGCCAGTTCCATCGGGAATGACCTTTCCAAATTTCTTACCAGTAAGAATATCGGAGTTTCGGCTGTGGTAGGCAAGCCATTCCAGGCGATTTCCGCCCACTGGGCCACGCCCTATATCGGCAGCCCCTGGTCGAAACACGGCCAGGGGCCGGACGCCTGGAACTGCTGGAGCTTCTTCCGCCACGTTCAGAAAGCCCATTTCGGCGTCGGGACCCCGGCAGTGCCTTACGCCGACGATCTGCTGGCGCTGGCGCGGTTGTTCCGCGATCACGGCGAGCGATCTCGCTGGCACCCGGTGATCGCCTATCGGGAGGGCGACGGGGTGATGATGCGCACCGCCCGCTATCCCATCCATGTGGGGGTGTGGCTGGAGGTGGATGGCGGTAGGGTGCTGCATTGTGCTCCCCCGTCGGGAGTGGTGTGCCAGTCCCGGCACGATCTGGCCGCCAATGGCTGGCGGATCGACGGGGTCTATCGTCATCAAGGAGCTGCATGATGAGGGCGCGTGTCACCCTGGTGGCGGACGCCTTCAATCCGTTGCGCTCCATGCAGGTGGTGGAGGTGGATCGGGTCGTCACCATCCGCGCCTTCCTGGACGGGCGCGGCATCGACGAGTTTCCGGTTCCCACCATCTGCCTGCGTAATGGCCGTCCGCTGCTGAGGCGCCATTGGGCCGGGACCGTCATCGAGCATGACGACATCGTTGCCTTCGTCGCCCAGCCGCTGGGCGGCGGCGGGAGTGGTGGCGGCAAGAACCCGCTGACCACCGTGCTGATGGTGGCGGTGATGGTCGTGGCCATGGTGCTGGGCCAGTACTATGTCGGGCCGATGCTGGCCTCCTCCCTGGGGGTCACCAGCGCCGCCGGTATCGCCACGGTGGGAGCCATTTCGACGGCGGCCATCGCCTCGGTGGGCATGATGGCGGTGGGCGCCCTGGTTTCGGCACCCAGCCCCGCCACGCCCTCGCTCAACTGGGGCGGTGGCGGCGGGGTGGCGCCGTCTCCCACCTACAGCCTGACCGCCTCGGGCAACCAGGCCCGCCTGGGCCAGCCGATCCCCGAGATTTTCGGCCGTCACAAGGTGGTGTTCGACCTCGCCGCCACCCCCTACCAGGAATACCTGGCCGGAGAGCAGTACCTGTTCCAGCTCCACTGCATCGGGGTGGGCCAATATCGGCTCGATGCCCTGATGATCGACGACACCCCGCTGGCCTCGTTCGAGGAGGTGCAATATCAGATCGTCCCGCCCGGTGCCGCCGTCACCCTGATGGATGCCTGGGTGGTCACCGCCGTCGAGGTGGCGGGCCAGGAACTGAAAGGCCCCAACACTCTGACTACCGGCGAGACCGGCTGGGTCGGCCCCTTCGTCGCCAATCCCGCCGCCACCACCACCCATCACATCGGCATCGACGTGGTGTTCACCAACGGCCTCTACTACGCCAACAATTCCGGCACGCTCGATCCCAAGACCGTGACCTGGGAGGTATGGGGGCGGCGGATCGATGATCTCGGCACGGCGCTGGAGGACTTCGCCCTGCTGGCCGCCGAGACCTACACCGCCGCCACCAACACCCAGATCCGGCTGTCCTACAAATACCCGGTGGCCTCGGCCCGCTGGGAGATCAAGCTCCGCCGCACCAATGATCGCGACCAGGACGGCCGCACCGCCCACGAGATTCGCTGGGGCGAGATGCGGTCCTATCTGGAGGGTTCCCCCGATTACGGCGACGTCACCTTACTGGCGATCAAGATGCGGGCCACCGACAATCTGTCGCAGCGATCATCCCGCCTGATCAACGGCATCGTCACCCGCAAGCTCCCCATCTGATCGCCGGAGACCGGCTGGTCCGAGCCGGTGCCCACCCAGGCCATCGCCCCGGTGGCGGCCTATATCATGCGGGCGACCAACGGCGCGCAACTGGCCGATACCCGCCAGGATCTCGACATGCTGTGGCGGCTGCATCCTGTCTGGGAAGCCCGTGGCGACCGCTTCAGCGGGGTGTTCGACACCACCACTACCGCCTGGGAGGCCCTGGTCAAGGTGCTTCGGACGGGGCGCGCTGCCCCCTATCAGCAGGGCGGCATCGTCCGCTATGTCCGCGACGAGCCCCGGTCTCTGCCAGCCGCCCTGTTCAACGGCCGCAACATCGTTCGCGGCAGCTTCGCCATCGAATACGTCATGCCCGGCGAGGACACCGCCGATGCGGTGACGGTGGAGTTCTTCGACGAAATCACCTGGAAGATCGCCGAAATCACCGCCGCCCAGCGGGGTGGCGCCATTCGGGTGCTGACCCCATCCGAGATGGTCAACGCCCCACCGGAAAAGCCGGGTCGGGTCCAGATGTTCGGCATCACCAACCGCGATCATGCCGGCCGCGAAGCCTGCTTTCTGGTCGCCTGCAACATCTACCGCCGCCGGTTGCCCACCTGGAAGACCGAGCTGGACGGCATGATCCTGTCCTATGGCGAGTTGGTGGCCGTCTCGCACCCCATGCCGTCCTGGGGCCAGGGCGGCGAGGTGGTGGAGTGGGACGAGATATCGGCCACGCTCACCCTGTCCGAGCCGGTGCGCTGGAGCGACGGCCAGCCCCACTTCATGGCGCTCCGCCGTCGCGACGGTCGACTCGATGACCCGGTGGAGATCGAACCGGCTCCCGGTGGCGATCCCTTCCAGGTCCGGGTCCTCGACCCACTGCCGTTCACTCCCGATACCGGCGGTGAGCGCGAGCGCACCTATTACGCCCTCGGCCCCGGCACCACCTGGGCCCAGCGGGTCCTGGTCCGCTCACTGCGCCCCCGCTCGCGGCAGGTCGAGATTTCCGGCGTCTGCGAAGACGACCGCGTCCATGTCAATTGAAGGAGCATCACCATGGTCTGGCGCAACCTGCCGCCCGAGATGCAGCACACCCTCGCCGGTTTCGCCTGGGCTTGCTGGTGGGCATTGATCGGTCGCTCGCTCTATCACGCCAATCTGGTGCGTCAGGGGCGGCGGTGGTTCTGGTCGCTCACCCTGGCCTGGGAATTGATGATCGCCATCGGCATGGGCGTGGTGGCCGGAGGCGCCGCCGAATACCTCCAACTCACCGGCATGACCACCGCCGGCTTCATCGCCGCCATCAGCTATCTCGGC
The DNA here is from genome assembly GCF_900184795.1 of Magnetospirillum sp. 15-1. Lineage (NCBI taxonomy): Bacteria > Pseudomonadati > Pseudomonadota > Alphaproteobacteria > Rhodospirillales > Rhodospirillaceae > Magnetospirillum > Magnetospirillum sp. 15-1. Next base: position 21,668 of record NZ_FXXN01000017.1, read on the forward strand.
CCCCGCAGCATCGAAGCCGTCCAGATCTGGGCCGAACGCAAGGTCGGCATTTCTGATCCCAAGGACTGAGCATTTCCCTCGATTTCCCATCCCCACCAGCCGCCTTCGGGCGGCTTTCCTATTGGAGGCTCCCCATGACCAAGACCTGCACCCTGCCGCGCGGCATCCGCCTGAACAATCCCGGCAACATCAAGGAATTCCCCGGCGACAAGACCCAATGGCTGGGCGAGCGCACTACCGACGACGATCCGGTGTTCGAGGAATTCGTCAGCCCCGAGGCGGGCATCCGTGCCCTGGCCCGCATCCTGCTCAACTACCGGCGCCACCATGGCCTGAATACCGTGGCCAGCATCATCACCCGTTGGGCGCCGGGCTGCGAGAACGATACCGGGGCCTACATCGCCCATGTCGCCGCCCGCCTCGGTGTAACGCCCAGTCAGATTATCGACGTCACCCGGCCGGAGATCATGGCCGATCTGGTGGAAGCCATCATCCGCCACGAGAACGGCCAACAGCCCTACGCCCGCGAGGTAATCCTGGCCGGCGTGGATATGGGCCTGGAGAGGGCCTGACCATGAACCTGCTCGATCTGCTCGGCGACGCCGCCGCCATCGCCGCCAACCCCATCGCCGGCCTCTTCGGCGACGATGCCGAGAAGGCCGTCGGCAAGCTGGCGGACACCGTGCGTGCCGTCACCGACACCGGCGATCCCGACAAGGCCCGCCAGATTCTGGCGGACTCCAATCTGGTGTTCCAGCTTCGCTCGACCAACTGGGCCTGCTTGGTCTTCGGCGCAGCTGGGGGCTTCGGCCCGGCCTGCTCGGCGGCTGAGGTGCTGATGGCGGAGGTCTCGGTGGTGGTGGACATGATTGAGCTCCTGTCGGTGCATGGCCCACGACGCTCGCTGGGCCCCACCACCAAGGCCCTGCTGGTTGCCCGGTCGGGGCGAGACGGGAACCGCAGCCCATCCTCACCACCAAGCAATGCTTGCTTGGGCAGGCAAGCCCAGTCGGAAAGAGCAAAAACTGACTTAGACAGACGTACTGACTTGGACAGACGTAAGGCTCCGCCATGCCCGAAGTCAGTGGTTGGTGAAAGCTTCCGCGATGTCGTCAAAAACCCTGCGGACTGGAACGCCTATGGCTTCGGTGATCCGAAGGAGCTCGACCACGTCTACGCGCCGTTGGCCGGCCTCATAAGACGACACGAATGACTGGGGTTTTCCCAGGCGGTGTGCCAAATCGACCTGCGTTAAACCCTGCGCTTTACGGGCTGCGGCGAGAATCCCACCGACAATCTTGTGCTCACCCGGTGGTACCCACACTGAACTTGCTCCCAGCCGGAAGTAGCCGGGGGATTAACTAAATCGGAAAATCCATTATTCAAAAATCCGATATTCGGTTATGCTCCAGATGGCTTCAGGCAACCCCTGTCATGCCTGCGGCCTCAGAGCAGGGCAAAAGCTGCACATCAAAAAACTCACCATTGCGGTCAACATAACCACCTCGAGAGAGAATGAATATTAGTACAGGTGTGACAGGCTAGTTTTTGTCTAATCATTTCCATATATCTTTAATGGATAGTACCAATGTCTAAATATCTCCTTCTAGACCACAAATTTTTAAATACATTTAACTCCGACCCCCTGGTCCCGTTGCTAGGGGTGGTCTACTGGAACCGTGACCTGATCATCGAGATCCGCGACGATGCGGTGGACATCTGCTGCAAGGGGCAGGTGGCGGTACATATGGAACCCGGCAGCGGCGGGACCTATGTCCTGTCGGCGGACAAGGCCTTTTGGGACAGGGCATCCCGGGTGGTGGCCTCGAACACCACGCTGCCGTCTCGCAGAAGGAGCAGGCTTTCCCGCACCTTCGTCCCGCTCCCATCTTCTTTCCGCCATCGAATGGAAAAAGGCGGCCATATACCTCGAATGAGGGATGTGGGCCGCCGGGCGATCGTCCACAAGACGAGATCGCGGCGCGTGTTGGCGGGAGTGTCGGTCTGGCAGGGGCGAGAATGAGGGGAACAGTCCAGAGATCAGGGTATGTGCTGGCGCTGCTGGCCATGGCGTCGCCCGTTTGGGCGCAATCGGCATTGCCGGGCGGGGTCGATCCCGCCCAGATCGAGCGGCAGTTCAAGCCGCCGGAGCAGCCGCTGTCGGGCGGCGATGGCGTCCGCCCCCCGCAAAGGCCGCCGGTGGAGATGCCCGAGGGGGCGGAGGCCGCCACCTTCGTGCTGCGGGGCTTCGAGATCGAAGGCGCCACGGTGTTCGATCCTCGGGATTTTGTTTCGGAGTACGAGCGGCTGATCGGTACCGAGGTGTCGGTACGGACTCTGTACGAGGTCGCCGCCGCCATCACCGCCCGCTACGTCGCTGCCGGCTACGTGCTGAGCCAGGCGGTGGTGCCGCCCCAGCAGATCGGCAAGGACGGCATCGCCAGGCTGAGGGTGGTCGAGGGCTATGTGGACCGGACGATCATCCGGGGCGGGGCCCATGGCCGGGACGGCCTGCTGCGCGCCTATGGCGAGCGCATCCGCGCCGAGCGGCCGCTGACCCTGAAGACCCTCGAGCGCTACCTGCTGCTGGCCTCCGACCTGCCGGGCGCCAGCGTCAGCGGAACGCTGACCCCGTCGGCCACGGTGCCCGGCGCCGCCGATCTGATCTTCGAAATCGACCACAAGCCGGTGGACGCCCATGCTGCCCTCGATAATCGCGGTAGCCGCTACGTGGGGCCGTGGCAGGGCATTGCCGGGGTAAACCTCAATTCGCCGATGGGATTGAACGAGCGTACCGGCCTGCTCTACGCCTTCTCGCCTTTCCAGTGGGAAAAGCTGAAATACGGCCGCGTCAGCCACGAGGAGACGCTGAACGAGGAGGGTACCCGCCTCGGCCTGGATGCCGGGCTGATCTCGGCCCATCCCGGCCATACCCTCAAGGACCTGGCGGTGCGCAGCCGCTCCACCAGCCTCGGGCTGACCCTCGGCCATGCGCTGATTCGTTCACGGGCGGAGAACCTCGGCTTGCAGGGCAGGCTGGAGGCCCGCGACACCGCCACGTTCCAGTACGGGGACAGCCTGATCGCCAAGGATGCCCTGCGGACCGTCCGGTTGGGCGGCCGCTACGACTGGATCGACGCTTGGGCCTGGGCGCCGGCCGTCACCCTGGTCACGGTGGAGGCCAGCCAGGGGCTGGACGTGCTGGGGGCGCGGCGGACCGGTTCCGACGGCCTGTCGGTCGCCGGCGGCCGTTCCGACTTCTTCAAGGTGACCGCCGAGGCGACCCGTACCCAGCGCCTGGACGAGGATTTCAGCCTGCTGGCCGGCCTGACCGGGCAATGGGCGGCCTCCACCCTGCTGTCGGCGGAACAGTTCAGCCTGGGCGGCGGCCAATACGGGCGCGGCTACGACCCGGCGGAAATCGCCGGCGACCACGGCATCGGAGCCAAGCTGGAGCTGCGCTGCGCCGGGCCGGAAATCCCCGCCGTCGATAGTTGGCAGATCTATGGCTTCTGGGACGGCGGCCGTGTCTGGCCGGCCGATCCCCATGGCGCCGGCCAGGCCCACGATATCGCCTCGGCCGGGCTGGGCCTGCGCGCCGCCCTTGCCGACCGGGCCGGCCTCACCCTGGAACTGGCCAAGCCGCTGACCCATCCCCTGGCCGTGGCGTCCGGGGACGGCGGCAAGGGGCCGCGCGGCTTCCTCAGCCTGACCGTACGCTACTAGGGACGAACGACCATGCCACCCAAGCCCGATCACTCCGCCCGTTTCCGTTCCCTGCGCCGGACACTGCTGGCCTGCACCGCGCTGTCCGCCGCCAGCGTGGCGCAGGCGCCGCCGGCCGCCGCCCTGCCCCAGAACGGCACCATCGCCCAGGGCAGCGGCACCATCGCCACCAGCGGCACCACCATGACGGTGACCCAGAATTCCGCCAAGCTGGTGATCGACTGGTCCAGCTTCAACATCGCGGCCGGCGAGAAGGTCGTCTTCGTCCAGATGGACCAGTTGATGCAGGCGTTGAACCGGGTGGTCGGCGGCCAGGCCAGCGTCATCCTGGGAAGCCTTTCGGCCAATGCCACCGTGATCATCACCAACCCCAACGGCATCCTGTTCGGCAACGGCGCCCAGGTGAACGTGGGCGCCATCATCGCCACCACCGCCGGCATCACCGATGCCGGCTTCATGGCCGGCAAGCTGAAATTCGACATTCCCAGCGACAGCGCCACCGCCAGCGTGGTCAACCGGGGCACCATCACCGCCGCCGAGGCGGGGCTGGTGGGGCTGGTGGCGCCGGGGGTGGAGAATTCCGGCATCATCCAGGCCCGCCTGGGGGTGGTGCAGATGGCCGCCGGCAATACCTTCGCCATCGACCTCTACGGCGACCGGCTGATCCGGCTGGCGGTGGGCGACCCGGTCACCCGCCAGGTCAGATCCGCCGACGGCCGGGAGTTGGCCTCCCTGGTCAGCAATACCGGCACCCTGTCCGCCGATGGCGGCGTCATCCTGCTGACCGCCGGGGCCGCCCGCGACATCGTCAGGAACGTCATCAACCTCGAGGGCATCGCCATGGCTCGCTCGGTGAGCGGCAGGAACGGCGAGATCGTGCTGGATGGCGCCGCCGCCGGCACCGTGCGGGTGGCCGGCACCCTGGACGCCGGTGGCACCGATGGGGCCGCCGGCGGCGCCGTGACGGTGCGGGGCGACGACATCGTGGTGGTGGACGGAGCCCGGCTGCTGGCATCGGGTACGGCCGGCGGCAGCGTGAAGGTCGGCGCCTGGGACAGCGGTTCGGTCAGCCTGGCCCGGGACAGCCTGATCGACGCCTCGGCCGGCGGCAACGGCGATGGCGGCGAGGTGGCGGTCGTCGCCAGGGCCACTATCGCCCGGGGCGCCATCCGGGCCGAGGGGGGCGTCGATGGGGGCAATGGCGGCCGGATCGAGACATCGGGCCATACCCTCGATATCGGCGGCGCCACTGTCCGGGCCTCGGCCCCCAGGGGCAAGGCCGGAACCTGGCTGCTGGACCCCTACGACCTGACCGTGGACGCCGCCGCGGCCGGCAGCATCGGCGGCGCCCTGGCCACCACCAACGTCACCTTGCAGACCACCGCCAACGGCAGCAGCGGCTATGGCATCGCCAACGGCGGCGGCGATGGCGACATCATCGTCAATTCCGCCATCGGCTGGAGCGCCGATACGGTGCTGACCCTGTCCGCCTATCGCGGCATCTCGGTCAACGCCGCCATCTCCGGCCCGAACGGGGGGCTGAGCCTGAGCGGCGCGGGCGGGGTGGCCTTCGGGGGCGCGGTCGCTGTCGGCAGGCTCGACGTGGTCGCTGGCGGCGACATCACGCAGACGGCGGCGTTGACGGTCGGTGGCGCGTCGTCGTTCGCCACCACCGGAGCCGGCCGTTCCATCCTTCTGACCGACACCGGCAACCGGCTGTCGGGAACCGTCTCCCTGCGGTCGGCCGGGGACGCCAGCCTGACTAATACCTGGGATACCGTGCTGGGCACCTCGGTGGTCGGGGGCGGCCTGACGGTGCGGACCTACAGGTCCTCCACGACCTCCGGTGTCCTGTCGAACATACAGACGACCAACGGCCTTACCTCCCAGCTGACCACCATCGGGTCGGGGGTCAGCGCATCCGGTACCGATGCCTCACTGCTGCAATCCCTTTGGGTCAACAACCGCGCCGGCTATCTGATGAATTTTCAGGGAATGACCCAGACCGCAGCGGTCACCCAGGCGACGGCGGAATACCAGGCGTGTTCCGGCACCTGCACCGACCAGGGCATGTGGGGCCATGGAGATTACTTTGCCATCGGCGGCACCAATCCGTTCAATTCCAGCTTCGACCACACGCAAACCACCACCACGGCCAACACCATCACCACGGCGACCAGCCCGGGTCCGGCCACCACGTCCGTCACCAACGGCAATCAGACGGTGACCACCACCTATGGCACGACCACGACGACCACGACGACGAACACCACCACCACCGTCGATGCGGGGGTGGCGACGACGACGATCATGCACAACGGCGGCTCCTCCTCGTTCGTCCAGGATAACAAGCAGCAGACGACGACGAGTACCTCCACCACCACCGATGCCGAAACCCCCTGGACCCAGCTCACGGAAGTGGGGGGATCGCTGGCCCAGGCCGGTTCGCTGAGTGTCGGCGGAGCGACGACGCTGATCTCCGGCCATCGGAACGACATCATTCTGGGCAATGCCGGCAACCGTTTCGGCGGCACCGTGACGATCGCCAGCGGCCGGAACGTGGTTCTGGCGGCCGCTTCGGCCCCGGCCGTGGATAACCATGCCGTGGGAACCCTGACCGTCACGACGCCCGGCAAGCCGTCGGCCGGGCAGGCCACCGCCGTCACCGACAAAGCCAACCAGGTCTCCAGCGAAACCCTGCAGGCCAGCCAGCCGTATCGGTCCCTCCAATCCCTTGCCGCGCCGCCCACCCAGGCGGTCGACGGGATCGATCTCGCCCGGTTCGCCTCGGGACCGGTCAGATTGTCGCTGGGAGAGCGCGCCAGCGTCACCATCGATCCCACCCTCCTGCGGCACGGAACCGCCCAGGGACAGCCCGGGGAAGGGGAAATCCGTTGATCGGGGAGGATGAAGCGGAAGACACCCAGGCGGAAAGGAAGTGAATACGGCGCAACTCCGCCCATGAGAGTTTATTTTGAATTATCGCAATTCAATTTAGCTTTGAATGTATAACTTTAGATAATACCAAGACATGGTAACTATAAATTCATACATATTTGTTGTACGTTTTAATCTGCAACGTGACGTTCCTGCCGCATGGCGGAGGGTGGCATGACGATGTGGGCCTATTCATCGGTCATCGAAGAGATCTACCAGGCCGCCGCCGAACCGGACGGCTGGCGACGATTGGTCCCGAAGCTGGCGCACCTGTTCCATTCGGAAAGCGGCACGCTGTTTACCCGCGACGTCCAAAGTGGCACCGTCGAGATTTTGAGCGTCACGGCCAATTACGATGCCAAGGCCATCGCAGACTATGAAGCCTACTACCACAAGCTCGATTTCTGGACGGCGGCTGCCCTGCAAGCGGAAGTTGGCAAGCCTTTCCTCTGCGAACAGTTCACGAGCGAGAACGAGATCCTGGGCAGCGAGGTCTACAACGATTTCTGTAAGCCGCTTGGCATCTTTCATGGCTCGGGGAACCTTATCCCGATCGACGGGCACATGGTCGGCGTCTTCGGATTCCATCGCCCGCGCACGGGCTTGCCGTTCGATGAGCAGGACCTGCGGACGCTTGAACTGCTGTCGAGACACCTGATTCAGGCCCTGCGCCTCTACTACCGCCTAGCCGCCGCCCAGCGAAGCGGCATGATCGCCACCGCCGCCCTCGATACCCTGCCGACCGCGGTCATCGCCGTCGAAACCGATCGCACCCTGCGGTTCGCCAATACGGCCGCCGAGCGATTGCTGGCGGCCGGCCGGGGCCTGACCGTCAACCACGGCCGTCTGCGATGCACCGACCGCACCGCCGACGCCGCTCTCGGGCCCCTGATCCAGCAGGCCGCCCAGGCGGCCGTGGGAAAGAGCATGGGAGCCGGCGGCGTGCTGCCCGCCCCCCGGAACGAGGGCCGCCCGCTGTCGCTGCTGGTTTGCCCGCTCCGCCCCGAGACCATGGCGCTGGGGCCAATCCAGCCCATGGCCCTGATCTTCATCGGCGACCCCGACGACCACCGCCCCGCCCCCGCCGAGATGCTGGTCCGCCTCTATGGCCTGACCCCGGCCGAGGCCCGTCTGACCCAGGCGCTGCTGGCCGGTGACACCCTCCAGGACTTCGCCGGCCGGATGGGCGTCAGCCTGCACACCGCCAAGACCCAGTTGAAGCAGGTCTTCGCCAAGACCGGCGCCGGCCGGCAGGCCGAACTGGTGCGCGACCTGCTAGGCAATCCGGTGCTGGGGATGGGGGCGCCGAAAAAATAAGCACGGCATACCTCGTTCGGGGGATGTGGCCGCGACTCATCCGGAACAAGCTTGGCACATGCACGGAGCTGCGGGGGTGAGGATGCTGAATAAGACAGCCGCTGTCGTCTATCTGGCCGCCGGTCTCCTTGTGTCCGGGGTAGCAAATGCGGCCCCGGAAGTTCTCCCTGAACATGTGGATCAGGCTCGTCAATTCTGCAAATCCCGCGAGCTTGGACAAGGAAATATATTTTTAGATACAATAGGGAAAACTCGCTTACATCTACAGAAATGGTGTGATCAAAATATAAAATACTTTAAGAAAAACTATCAAGCATTAGAAGGAGATCGAGGATTATTTATTCTATCATCAATTCAGTGTAATTGCAGTTATATTTTATCAACACTTAAGTAACTGTGTATATAATCCGCATATCGCTCGGCAAGGTGTGCTTTTGCCAAAATCAGGCCAGGAGAACTGACTGGCAGTCTACCGGACAGTCCTGTGCCACCGATAGGAGATGCGGCGGGATGAGAGCCAGGGCGATGCATCTTTGCCGATAGATAACAGGCTTGGCCTTATGGGTGAGTAGGCGGCGGGAAGTGCCGATATATTTCAGCGTATCTGAATTTAGGAAATTGGAGGACACCGCTATGAAGAATTATTTGGCGACGCTAATTGTAGCGTGCGCAATGGCAGTGGTATCGGAAGGGGCTCTTGCCAATTGCGGCGATCATTTCCAGAAGAATGAATGGTTGATGTCCCGTTGCCGGCAATCAGGCAGCCAATATGTCTGCAATTTCACCAGCAACGGGTTGGCACTCAAAGCCGCACCGTCCAAGTTTTCCGGGTGCTACCCCACTCCGGTGATATGCCGCGCCCCGAGTACGGTTATTCTCCACAAGAATGGCTATTTGGCATCCTGCACGCTCGCCAGTGGCCTGACGACCTCGGCCGATGGCCGGACAGCCGTTGCTTGCCGTGAGGGGGCGAGCATTGAGTTCGATCAGCAGGGACGCTTGATTGACTGCAGTTGACTTCTGAAGAACGTCGTCGAATGGAAGATAATATGTATGAAAAAGATAAGGCAATGCTACAGAACAAAATTCTCTGCCTCATCGGTGGCGGATGCATATTTCTCACTCTCGCCGCGCCATATTTTCTCCAGGGCCGTATCGATGAAAAGGCTGTGGAAACACTCAAGAGTATCCTGATTGCGCTATGGGCCGTTGGTGTACCGTTATGGTTCCTCTGGGAACTGGCCGGCTACACCCCCCCGAATGTCGAGGCCTTTGACCGCTTCAAGTACGCCCAATCCCTGGCGAAAGATCTGTGGATCGGCTTCGGAGCCGCCCTGGCCGTGCTTTGGCATATTCCTAAAATCGGGTAGCCCCAGGGGCGGATACAGATGCGGGGAGGATTTCCCCCAAAAATGGGTGCCGGGCCATGCGGCACGAAGGCCGGCCTGGGGTGAGGCATGCAGCCCAGGGCAGTGGGACAGCCGGGACAACGCCAATTAAAACGCTCCATCAATCTGGACAATCGATGATTGGTTGATTGATACTTAGCGAACATTATTTATGCGGAGTGGTATTCGATGCCTCATCTGCTAAAAAGGGGCGGCGATGGCCCCGAAGTCCGTGAGCTTCAGACGGCGTTGGTAATACGCGGTTTCGTCGTCGCGCCGACGGGACGCTTCGACACCACCACCTATCAGGCGGTCCGCGCCTTCCAGTCCCAGAATGTCGATCGCGACGGCCAACCCTTGAAAGTCGATGGAAGCGTCGGCGACTTGACCTGGGCGGCCCTGACCGGCGGCAAGCCGGCCGCGGCCGCCCATCCCATCGGCGTTGATTTCACCACGATGCCGCCGTCCGACCTTGGAGGGGCGGCGACAGGGCGCAACGGCCTGAAGGCGGCAATCGGCGAACTGACTGCCGGAGCGGGGGAGATCGGCGGTGACAACAGCGGCCCATGGGTGGAAAAATACCTCGACGGGCGAGCGCCGCCCGGTTCCAGCTGGTGTGCCGGCTTCGTCAGCTGGTGCCTGCGCGAGGGCAACGGCGGGGCCTCTCCCCTGGTCTACAGCCTCGGCGCACGGGACATCCTGGCCCAGTGCAGGAAGCGCGGCTGGGCCTTTCCTCCGGGTTCGTCGGCATCACCCCTGCCGGGTGACCTGGTGGTGTGGTGGCGCGTCGCCGCCGATGGCTGGCAGGGGCATGTCGGATTCGTCCACCAGCTTAGGGATGGCAAGCTTTACACCATAGAAGGCAATAAGAGCGCCTTCGTCCAGGGGTTCTCCTACACGTACGCAGCCATGGACAAGCTGCTCGGCTTCTGCCGCCTGCCGGATGCCTGATGGCAGGTGCCGACCAGGCTCGTGTCCGGCTCCGGATACCGGCCAGTTCCACGATATGGGGAGGAAGAAATGGAAACCACCCGAGACACGTTTGAAGTTGGCATCACCATGGCCGGAGCAATTTCGGCGGGGGCCTATAGTGCCGGCGTGCTGGACTTTCTCATTCAGACGCTCGACGAGTGGGAACGTCACCGCGGAGAGCCCGGCATTCCCAACCATCGGGTGCGGGTGCGGGTGATGTCGGGGGCGTCGGCTGGGGCGATCACCGCGGCGCTGGCGGTCACCGAATTGGCCGGACGCGCGCCGCCGCCGCCGCTGGGCACGCCGATCACCGTTCCGGTGCTACCCGGACTGTATACGGCCTGGGTCACCCGACCGGCCATGCTGGCGACCGGCGGAGGGCTGGATTTCCTGTCGACCACCGATCTTGCCGGAAAACCGGTCACATCTCTGCTCAATGCCGATCTGCTCGATGCCATTCGCGACGAAGCGATCGCCAAGGCCGGAAAGGGCACCTACAAGCCGCCCTACCTGTACGATCCCTTCCATATCTACTTCACCACCACCAATCTTCGCGGCATTCCCTACGCGATCCAATTCACGACACCCGGACCGAATGGCCCCCAGACGGCCAAATATGGCATGCAAAGCCACGGTGACCGCTGGCATTATCGGATCGAGAATCTGGGAGGGACGCGGGTCGGCAGGCAATGGGCGGACAGCGACGCCCCCCGCGACCTGGATGCGGCGAACCTGCGGACTGACCCCGCCTATCCCGAGTGGCGGGACATGACCGAGGCGGCCTTGGCCTCCGGCGCGTTTCCGATCGGCTTGCGTGCCCGCAAACTGGATGGGTGCGTCGGCGATTATGATCGTCGAAAATGGCCGCAGGTTGATGCCTCCATCGAACCGGATTGGCCTGACTCCTGGAAAGGTCCGGCCGGCAAGGTGCCCCCAGGCCGTCCGCAGCCGACGCCGAATGTGGATGGCGGCTGCATCGACAACGAACCTTTCGCCTATGCCCACAAGGCCCTGGTGCCCGCCGGCAGGGATCGGAACGAGCAGGACCGGGACAAAGCCGATCGTGCCGTCATCATGATCGATCCCTTTCCCGAGCCCCCCGAGTTCAAGCTGAGCGACGACGTCGATATCGGGCTGATTTCGGTGGTCAAGGCCCTGTTTCCGGCCCTGATCGATCAGGCGCGCTTCAAGATCGACGATCTGGCGCAAGCCGCCGACGAGAATATCTTCAGCCGTTTTCTAATCCAGCCGCGCCGCACGCCTCCCGGGGCGACGGAACCTTGTACCTATGGCATTGCCTGCGGCCTACTCGGCGGGTTCGGGGGCTTTCTGCACCAGAAGTTCCGTGAGCACGACTTCCAGTTGGGGCGGCGGAATTGCCAAGCCTTCCTGAGGGATTGCTTCGCCCTCCCAGCCGACAACAAGGTGATCCGTGGCTGGGCACAAGACCCTGCGTTCCCGAAGCTGGACTTCCAGGCGGCTGCCGATCCGGGGCCCAGTCCGGTACTTTTTTACCAGATCATTCCGCTGATCGGGGACGCGATTCCCCCTATCGCCCTGGGCGACTGGTATCGGATTCAGCCCAAGGAACTGAACGAGGTCCTAAAGCGCATCGACGCGCGCGCTTCGGTTCTGGTGCCGAAGCTCATCGCGGAGCAGATCGGCAACTGGTCCACACGAACCGGTGCACGCCTGCTTTGGAAGCTATTCGGGAAGGGGGCGTTGATGAATTACGTGGCCAAAGCCATCAAGTCCGATCTGGTCCGTCGGGACCAGATGGATGGTTGGACACTGACCTGTGACGATGAACGGAAGGTTGCCGCCGCCCTGCTCAATCCCGCCTATGATCAACGGACGGCGGCGGGGATCCCTGACAAGACGAACGGAATCGCCGGGGAGACGGGCCTGGATTCGGGCGTGGTCCAGGCCATCCTCGACCAGTTCGCCGCATCGGCCGGTCCGGAAAAGGTTGTCGTGACCGGGCACCCCGCAAAGGACACAGCCAGCTACGCCCTTGAGACGGAATACCGTCGCGGAACCCGCGGCATTCCGATCGTGGGCGGCCTTTTGGGCGCGGGCCAGGACATGATCAATCCCCCCACGATCAATTGAGGGAGGGGAATCATGAAGATTATCGAAGTGGCCATCGGCCTCGCCCTCATCTATCTGCTGATGGCGATCATCTGCTCGGCGATACAGGAAATGATCGCCGGCATTCTCAATTCACGGGGCAAGACGCTGCGCGACGGACTGGTCAGCCTCCTCGATGGCGAGAACGGGACGCATTTCGCCGAGGCTCTGCTGCGCCATCCCCTGATCGCCGGCCTTGGCAAAGGAAGCCGGCTGCCGTCCTACATAGCGCCGCCGACCGTCTCATTGGCGGTTCTCGATCTCCTCGACGCCAATCGGCCCGTTCACCGGCAATTCGTTTCCCCGGTTATCGCCGCCCTCGACCATGCGGCCGGTGGCGATGTCACCCGTTTCCGCGCCGAACTCGAACAGTGGTATCAGGACGCCATGGACCGGATTTCGGGTTGGTACAACCGGCTGTCCCAGATCCGCCTCCTGCTGATCAGCGTTGCCCTGACGGCCGGCCTAAACGTCAACACCGTGGAGATCGCCAAGACGCTGTGGAAGGATGCCGCATCCCGGACCGTCATGGTGACCGCCGCGGAACATGCTCTCGCCGATGACCGTATATCGGCGGAACTGGCCGGAAAGGGCGGCGATCCTTCCCAGGAATTGAAGGACGCGTCGCAAAGGACCCGGGAATTCCTGGAGGATTTATCCGCCCTGCCGGTCCCCATGGGGTGGGGTGGGGCGTCGCCCTGGTCCACCCCACTGCGGACGCTGGTGGGGTGGGCGATCACGGCGATTGCCGTTTCCCTGGGGGCGCAATTCTGGTTCGATGCGCTGAAGGGCCTGGTTTCCCTGCGTTCCGGCGGCAACCGGCCGAAAGGGGGAAAAGATTTCGCCAAGTAAAATTGATCTTCTTCTTGGGAGAGAGATATTGATGCTGGTTTTCTGAAATACAGAACCTATTGAGCCGGAATGAGAGAAGGTTCATTCGCGGACTCCATCCCCATGCTACTCATCCCTTGGAGGGGGTAACACGTCTCGGTAACCCCGAGAAATCCCCGATTTCTGCGCCATTGTGTCGAACAGTCAGAGCGGAAACGCTGCTCTGTTCGCGTCGGGGACCGATGTGGACGCGATGACCGATCCTGAAGGCCGCATACTCCTTCACTCTCAAAACGCTTGACCCACTTGCGGGCGGTTCGGGGGCTCAGCCATTTGATGGCAACGTTGGTCGGCACCACCCCTCTCAGGTGGAAACAATCTCCGTCCTAGGCCACCATTTTCCGATCCACCAAGAATTGGATGGCCTTTTCTGCCGCCTGCAGATCACCCAACAGCTTGATGACCTCCTCCCTTAGCAAAACCCGGTGGAAGCCCTGCATCTTGAAAAGGTCGATGACCTGCCCGGTGTGATCCGGCACAGCGACGAGCGCAACCGCATTCTCCAGCAGATGTTCCTATATATCCAAGCTGCCGACACCCGAGATGGTGTTCGGCGATGAAGCCGGGGTGGGCCAAGGTACGGAGAATTTTGCCCAAGGTACGGAGAATGACCGCCAAGGTTCGGAGTTGGCGTGCGGACCTTATGATGGGCGGGGGCGAACGGTCGATGGACTGCAGAATCCCTTGATCGACAGTTTGGACGATCTCAATCCGCAATTTCTCGAAGACCTGAAAGCCATTGCCGGCAGAACCGGGGGGCGCAGCAAGGTTCCGATCGAGATCACGCGCACGGTGATCCTCGCGGAGGCCAGTCTCTCCGACCACGACGACGGTGTCACGGCCTGCCCGAGCAGACGGCCCATGTCGCCGATTTGAAGCTCAGCTTCAAGGCCAAACGCGACGTCATAAAGTTATTGGGAACATAGAACTGATTGATATTCTAGTGGAGAGGGTTGGTTAGTGGTTCCCTTTCCTACGCCAAATCTCCTCGTATCCCGGGGAAAACCGCGACATCCAGACAGATCAACGGCTGATCGGCACTCCAGTGTTCCAAAGGAGTGTTCCAAAATGCCCGCGACCGCCTATCTCCGTCGCCACCCCCGCACCGGCATCTACTGGTTTCGCCGCGCCGTTCCCGCCGCCCTCCGTGCCGCCGTCGGCGGTGTGAAATCGCCCGCTCGCTGAAAACCTGACACTGCCGCGAAGCGCGGCGCCTGGTCCTGGTTCATGCCGTCGAGGCGGAGAACCTGTTGGCCCAGGCGAGGGGAGGTGAGGCATTGGTTCAGCCATCGTCGGCATCACCTACGGTTCTGGACCTCGCGGCATTGATAGAGGCCGCTGTTCGAAGGGCACTCGATGCTCCAAATCCTCCTCCCGAGCCGACCTCTGATGGCTTGCGGCTGGACACATCCAGGCGAACCGCACCCCAATGCCGCCCTTTGACAAAGATGGGCGAGGTGTATATCCATCATCACTGCCGCCTTGCCGCCCCCATGCACTCGGCAGCCATCACGATGTGGCCGGTTTCCTCCCCAAGGGCGGTGATGCGCGGCTCGATGGCCATCATAATCATCTCGTCCCTGGCGGTCATCGCTCAGACGCCCAGGTATCGCTGCCGGATATCGCCGGCGCGGGTCAACTGGGCACTGTCGCCGGACCATACCATCCGGCCCTTCTCGACGATGAAGTGGCGGTCCCCCAGGTCGATCAGCGCATCCACGTTCTTGTCGACCACCAGAATGGATTGTCCCTGGCGCTTGAGCATGGCCATGCATCGCCAGATTTCGTTGCGGATCAGAGGCGCCAAGCCCTCGGTGGCTTCGTCCAGGATGAGGAGCTTGGGATTGGTCATCAGGGCGCGGCCGATGGCCAGCATCTGTTGCTCGCCGCCCGACAGTTTGTTTCCCAGGTTGGTCCGGCGCTCGCGCAGCCGGGGAAAAAGCTCGTAGACCCGATGAAGGGTCCACTCGCCCTTGGTTGCGGTGGCGACCATGTTTTCCTCGACGGTGAGGTTGGGGAAGATCTGGCGGCCTTCCGGCACCAGTCCGATGCCGCAGCGCGCCACCTTGTAGGCGGGCAGGTGGTGGAGGCTCTGTCGGCAGAAGGAGACCTCGCCCTTCCTGGGCTTCACCACCCCCATGATCGCCTTGATGGTGGTGGTCTTGCCCATGCCGTTGCGGCCGATCAAGGAGACGACCTCGCCGGGACCGATCCTGAGATCGACGCCGAACAGCACCTGGCAACCGCCGTAGCCGGCTTCCAGTCCCTTGACCTCAAGCATGCTGAACCTCCCGGACTTGGGCTTCCTCGCCCAGATAGGCTTGCTGCACGTCCGGATTGGCCCGGATTTCGTCGGGGCGGCCGGTGGCGATGGCTTTGCCGTAGACCAGCACCGTGATCGTGTCGGCCAGACTGAACACCGCGTCCATGTCGTGTTCGATGAGCAGGATGGTGTAGGCGCCGCGCAGGCCGCGCAGCAACTCGATGATCGCCAAGGCGTCCTCGCGCCCCATGCCGGCCAGGGGCTCGTCCAGCAACAGCAATCGGGGCCGTGTCGCCAACGCCATGGCGATCTCCAACTGCCGTTGTTCGCCATAGGCCATTTCCCCCGCCGGAGTGTCGGCCAAGCCCCCAAGACCCACCTGATCGAGCAGTGCCATGGCGGGACCGACCAGGTGGGGATCGGTCCCTGCTGCCGTCCAGAAACGGAAGCTGTGTCCGGCCCGCGCCTGAACCGCCATCGCCACATTGGTCAGCGCCGAGAATTGCGGGAAAATGCTGGTGATCTGGAACGAGCGGACCAGACCTGCCGCCACGCGGGTGGGAATATCGGCGGCGGTGACGTCGGCGCCGTCGAACAGGATGCGTCCGGAATTGGGGGCCAGTTCACCGGCCAGTTGGGCCACCAGGGTGGACTTTCCTGCGCCGTTGGGGCCGATCAGGGCGTGGATCTCTCCCGGACGGACCTCGAGGTCGAGATTGTTGGTGGCGACCAGGGCGCCGAAGGTCTTGATCAGCCCCCTGGCCTGCAGCAGCGGCTTGGCGCTCATCGGTCGGCCCTCCCTCCCCGGGGCAGCATGCCGTACAGGCCCTGGCGGGCGAAATACACCACCAGGATCAGCAACGGCCCCAGGATGATCTGCCAGTGCTCGGTATAGGCGGAGAGCACCTCCTCCAGCGTGAGGAAGACCACCGCGCCCGCCGCCGGTCCCAGCAGCGAGCCCATGCCGCCCAGAATCACCATGACGATCAGTTCGCCCGACCGGGTCCAATGCATCATGGCCGGGCTGACGAAATTGGTCTGATTGGCCAGCAGTGCCCCGGCCAGCCCGGCCACCGCGCCGGCCAGGGTGAAGGCCGCCACCTTGTAGCGGAAGGTGGGGATGCCGATGTGCAGCATCCGCCGCTCGTTCTCCTTGATGCCGCGCAGCACCATGCCGAAGCGCGAGCGGGTGACCTTGACCAGCCCACCGCCCACCAGCACGGCCATGGCCAGCGCCACGTAATAGAAGGTGGTCTTGTCGCGCAGGCTGACGAGATCGGAAAACGTGGAGCGCTGGCTCAACGAAAGGCCGTCGTCGCCGCCGTAGCCCTTCAGGGTGACGAAGAAGAAATAGGCCATCTGGGCGAAAGCCAGGGTGATCATGATGAAGTAGAGCCCCTGGGTCCGGACCGATACCAGCCCGATCAGGAAGGCCATGAACCCGGCGCACAGCATGGCCAGCGGCCAGGTGACCCAGCCGCTGGTGGTGCCGGGCAGGATTCCGAACAGCAGCGTCTGCTCGGCGGCATGGTGGCCGAGGATGCCGACCACATAGGCCCCGACGCCCAGGAAGGCGGCATGGCCGAAGCAGACCAGCCCGCCATATCCGAGGATAAGATCCAGGCTCATGGCGGCCAGGGCGAAGACCAGCATGCGGCTGGCCAGTCCGATATAGAACGGCTCGCCCAGCGACAGCGCGACCGGCGGCAGGGCGAGAAGCGCCAGCGCCAGCAGAAGGCCGAGGACGGCCCGGGGGGAAATTGACTTAGCCATGGGCGGGGAACAGTCCTTGCGGGCGGCGGTAGAGGATGACGGCCATCAGGATGTAGATGGTCATTTCCGCCAGGGAGGCGGGCAGCAGCATGCGGCCGAACGTGTCGGAAAGCCCCACCAGCAGTGACGCCAGGAAGGCCCCGCGAACCGAGCCGATGCCTCCGATGACGATGACCACCAGGGTGGTGATGAGGATGGAATCGCCCATTCCGACCTGTACCGCCAGCAGCGGCCCGGCCATGGTGCCGGCCAGTCCGGCCAGGGCGGCGCCCAATCCGAACACCACGGTGAACAGAACCCGGATGTTGACGCCGAGCGCCTCGATCATGGTGCGGTTGCTGGCGCCGGCCCGGATCAGCATGCCGATGCGCGAGCGCGAGATCAGCAGATAGAGCCCGAGCGCCACGATCAGACCGACCACGATGACGATCAGGCGGTAAACCGGGTAGGGGGCGCCGGGAATCAGTTCGACCGAGCCGTTGAGCGCCTCGGGCAGGGCGAGGAAATAGGCCTGCGGCCCCCAGACCATGCGGACCAGTTCGTTGAAGAACAGGATCATGCCGAAGGTGGCCAGCACCTGATCGAGATGGTCGCGGCGGTAGAAGCTGTGGAGGATGGCGATTTCCAGGGCCATGCCCAGTGCCAGGACGCCGACGAAGGCTCCGGCGGCGGCGAGGACCAGCGATCCGGTCAGTTTGAACAAGGTGGCGGCGAAATAGGCCCCCATCATGTAGAACGAACCGTGCGCCAGATTGACCAGGTTCATGATGCCGAATACCAGGGTCAGGCCGGACGCCATCAGGAACAGCATCGTCCCCAATTGCAGGCCGTTCAGAACCTGTTCCGCGAAAAGAAAAATGCCCATGCCACTCCCTCCCTTTCCTGGTCGGCAACGGAACGCGGCGGCCCGACAAGGGCCGTCGCCCCGGTGTCACATCACATGGTGCAGGTCGGGGAATAGGCGTCCTTGTGCTCGGTGAAGACTTCGCTGCGGTAGCTGTTGATCAGGCGGCCGGCGGAATCCTTG
Organism: Magnetospirillum sp. 15-1; assembly: GCF_900184795.1. Lineage (NCBI taxonomy): Bacteria > Pseudomonadati > Pseudomonadota > Alphaproteobacteria > Rhodospirillales > Rhodospirillaceae > Magnetospirillum > Magnetospirillum sp. 15-1. Next base: position 40,092 of record NZ_FXXN01000017.1, read on the forward strand.
GTCACCTCGTAGAGGTGGTAATCCTGGATCGGGTTGTGGTTGCTGTTGAAGCTGAACTTACCCCTCACCGAGTCGAACTTGACCGTCTCCAGGGCCTTCCGCAGAGCGTCTTTGTTCTTGGTCCCGCCGGCCGTCTTGATGGCGGCGTCCAGCAGATAGGCGCCGTCATAGGCGGTGGCGGCGTAGGGTGACGGAATCCGCCCGTAGGCCGCCTCGAAATCGGCCACGAACTTCTTGTTGGCCTTGTTGTCGGCGGTTTCCGACCAGAAGGCGGTACTGAAGGTGCCGATGGCCGCATCGCCCACGGCGGGAAGGATGGTCTGGTCCAGGGAGAAGGAGGGGCCGTACAGCGGCACCTGCCCCTTCAGGCCCGATTGGGCGTATTGCTTGAGGAAATTGATCCCCATGCCACCCGGGTAGAAGAAGAACACCGCGTCCGGCTTGGCCTGGCGAATCTGGGCCAGTTCGGCGGCATAGTCGGGCTGGTTGAACTGGGTATAGACCTCCCCCACCACCTGGCCGTGGAAGAAGCGCTTGAAGCCGCCCAGCATGTCCTTGCCGGCGGGATAGTTGGGCGCCAGCAGGTAGACCGTCTTCACCCCCTTGGCGGTGAGGAACTGCCCCATGGCCTCGGGGACGTTGTCGTTCTGGTGCGCGACGTTGAAGTAATAGGGGTTGCAGTCCTTGCCCGCCAGTTGGGACGGGCCGGCATTGATGGACAGCAGGAAGGTCTTGCTTTCCAGCACCGGCTTGGCGACCGCCAGCAGCACGTTCGAGAAGTTGATGCCGGTCACCACGTCGACCTTGTCGCGCTCGACCATCTTTTCGGCCAGTTGCACCCCGATATCGGGCTTGCCCTGATCGTCGCCCTGGATCACCACAACCTCGGCGCCGCCCAGCTTCCCTCCCAAATTCTTGAGCGCCAGGGAGAAGCCATCCATCAGTTCGCGGCCCAGCACGCCTTGCGGACCCGAGAACGTGGAGATGAACCCGATCTTGACCTTTTCCGCCGCGACGGCCGGATTTACGAGCGTAACGGCCGCTATTACGGCCAACAGTGCTTTCCTAGTCATGGCTTCCCTCTCCTGTTCCTGCTGGCTTGATTTGCCTGTCAGGGATTTTATTTGTAGGAATCGATTAGGAGACTTGTTCTTCCTTTTCCAGCTTGGCGGCGATCCGTGCCCGTAGTTCGCGCCGCAGGATTTTGCCCGCCGGGCTGATGGGAAAGGCCTCGACGATTTCCAACCGCTCCGGCAGCTTGAACTTGGCGATCTTGCGCGCCGCCATGAATTCGATCAGGCCGTCGAAATCGAGATGAGCGCCGGGACGGGTGATGACGAAGGCACAAGCCTTCTCGCCGTAGACCTTGTCCGGCATGGCAACCACGCAGGCTTCCGCCACGGCGGGATGGGCCAGGATGTGGTTCTCCACCTCCTCGCAGCTGATCTTCTCGCCCCCGCGGTTGACCAGATCCTTCATGCGGCCCTCGACATAGAGGTATCCGTCCACTCGCTTGACCACATCGCCCATGCGGTAGAAGCCGTCGGGGGTGAAGGCCGCCGCATTGGCTTCGGGCGCCTTGTAATAGCCCCGGATGGTGTAGGGGCCGCGCACCTGCAGCTCCCCGGGGGTTCCGTCGGGAACCTCCTCGCCCAGCAGATCGACCACGCGCAGTTCGTCCTCGGCCGAGATGGGGCGGCCGGAGCTATGGAAGCGAAGTTCCTCCGGGTCGTCATAGCGGGTGTTGTTGAGTAATCCTTCGCCGGTGCCGAAGCTTTCCATGAAGCGGCAACCGAACCGTTCCTCGATACGGCGGCGCAGTTCCGGCACCAGCTTGGCTCCGCCGTTCATCAGCACGTCCAGCGACGACAGGTCGTGGCGCTCGGGAACATCCGAGTTGAGCCACGAGGTCACCAGTGGGACGGCGGTGCAGACCATGGTGACGCGATGACGCTCGATCAGCGGGAAGACGATCTCGGGATTGGTGGCTGGCGCGACCACGGCCGTGCCGCCCACCGCCAGAACCCCAAGGATGCCGGGGCAGGCCAGGGTGAAGTTGTGGGCCATGGGCAGCACCGCCAGGAAGACGGTGTCGCCGGTGACGCCGGTGGCGGCGGCGCACTGGGTGAAGTTGTAGACGTAGTCGTCGTGGGTCCGCGGGATCATCTTGGGGATGGCGGTGGTGCCGCCCGACAGCAGCATCAGCGCCACCTCGTCGGCCGGCGGCTTGCGGGCGGCCAGCATCTCGTCCGCCACCCGGGCCTCGGTTCGTTCGGCCATCAACGACCGCAGGTCGGTCTGGCCTTCGGCGGGGTCTCCGTCGACGAAGACATGGCGAAGGGCGGGAAACTCCCGCGCCAGGTCCCGCGCCATCTCCCGGTAGTCGAATCCCCGCACCTCCGCCGGAATCAGGTAGGCGGTGGCCTCGGTATGGGCGAGGAAATGGCCGATCTCGCTCTGCCGGTGGGCCGGCAGCGCCAGTACCGGGATGGCGCCCGCCTTGAGCAAGGCGAAGAACGCCACCACAAGATCGGCGCTGTTGCCCAGTTGGAACACCACCCGGTCCAGCGGCTTCAGCCCCCGGCGGATGAAGGCCGAGGCCAACTGGTCGACGGCCTGGCCCAGTTCGGTATAGGTCAGGGTCCGTTCACCGTCGATCAGGGCCACCTTGTTCGGTACCGCGGCGATGGTCCGCTCAAGTACCTCGGGGACGGTGAGGCCGCGCCAGATGCCCGCCGCCCGATAGCGTGCGGCGAACTCCTCGGGCCAAGGCGTGCATCCGGCCAGCATGTCAGAGCGCCTCCGCCGTCTGCGGAACGTAGGACGGAATTTCCGGCTCGACCACCACGGTGTTGGACGGCACGCTGGCCTGGCCGGTGGCGCTGCAGGCGCGCACATAGTAGCGGTAGCTCATGCCGGCCAGGATGGTGGTATCGACCCAGCGGGTGACCTTGACCGCGTCTTCCACCTGGATTTCCCCGTCGTCGCTGGCGCGATAGACGTCGTAGCGGGCCGTACCCGGTGCCTTGTCCCACTGCAGGACGATCGAGCCGTTTTCCACCTTGGCCCGCAGGTTGCCGTGGCCGGCGCTCCAGGCGGGGGCGGCCGCCGAGGCGTCATCGGCCGGAGCCTGCATCTCGCCCTTGGGCCACAGGAAGCAGATGACCTTGTTGTGGGTGCCATCCAGGTGCTTGCAGACATTGCAATAGTCACACTTGATGATGCGGTCGTTCTCGCCGCGCCGCACTTTCTTGACCCAGTCGGGATCGGCCAGCAGGCCGCGGGCAATGCCGACGAAGTCCATCTTGCCTTCAGTCAGCACCCGCTCGGCATCGGCGGGGTCGGAAATCTTGCCGGCGGCGGCGATCGGGGTGTCATAGCCCTTGGAATTGATGAATTCCTTGATCTCGCCGGCCAGGCCGGCATGCAGGGCAGCCGGATACCAGGCGCCCGGCATGCAGCGGTCGCCGGAATAGCCGGTATAGGGATAGGGGACATGGCCGGGGACGTGCTCGGCGTCCTCGAACTTGCCGCCCACCGATAGCGACAGGTAGGCGAAGCCCAACTGGGCGAGGCGCAGGGCGATCAACTTGGAATCGGCGACGGTGTAGCCGTCCTTGATGAACTCCTCGGACAAAAAGCGGATGCCGACGGGGAAATCGGGGCCGACCTTGCGGCGAATGTTCTCCATCACCCGACCGATCAGGTGCAGGCGGCCTTCCAGGGTGCCGCCGTATTCGTCCTTGCGCGGGTTGCGCCGAGACAGGAACGAGGCCAGCGTGTAGGCGTGCGCCGAATGCAGTTCGGCGCCGTCGAACCCGGCCTCGCGGGCGCGGGCCACGGCGTCGCCGAACTGTTCGATGATCCGCTCGATGTCTTCCAGCGACAGCATGTCGACGGTCTGGCGCCAGCCCGACTTGGCGACCTTCATGAAGTGGATGATCTGGGGAACGATCATGGAATTCGAGGTGTCGTGCACGCGCTTGACCATATCCGCCAGGCCGGGCACGAACTTGTCGTCGGAGATGCGCAGCAGCGGCCCGGAGTTGGAATGGTGGATGGCCATGGCCTCGACGATGATCAGGCCGACATTCCCTTGGGCGTAGCGGACGTAGCGGTCACTGATCTCCTGGGTGACCCAGCCTTCCTCGTCCGCCAGCCGGGTGACCATGGCGGGAACCATGACGCGGTTGGGCAGGACCATGCCCTGGATGTCCAGCGGCTCGAGCAGCTTCATCGATCGATCTCCTTGTTGGAAGTCTTGGGAAGGCGAGTCTTGCCCGGCTTCTTGGTGGTGTTGGCGACCAGCGTCGCCTTGAAGGTGCCGATCAGTTGGTAGAGTTGGGCAAGGCTGCCCTCGTCCAGACCGGTCATCATGTCTTTCAGCCAGATGCGGTGAGCCGGCAGCATGCGCTCCACCAACGCCTCGCCCTCGGGCGTCAGGTAGACGTGCTGGACTCGGCCATCCTCGTCGTCGGTCAGGCGCAGGATGAGGCCCTTGGCTTCCAGACGCTCGACCAGGTCGCTGACATTGCCCTTGCTGACCATCAGCCGTTGCGACAGTTGCCCCATGGTCGGTCCCTGCGGCGGGCGATGGACCTGGGCCAGCAGGTCGAAGGCCGGCATGGTAATGTCGAATTCCTCGCGCAGAGCCCGCCGAAGCTGTGCCAGCACCACGTTGGCGCTGCCCAGCATGCGCAGCCAGACGCGTACCTGGAGGTGTCCGTCATCGACCGAGACCTTTTCCGAGGCGGGCTTTCTAGCCATCACATCAGCTCTCCGCCGGCGATCAGGATGCTTTGGCCGGTGATGGACCGGCTGTTGGGCTGGCACAGCCAAGCCACCGTCTCGGCGACCTCGTCCGGCTGGATCAGCCGTCCCTGGGGATTGTGCGAGACGATGTCGGCCAGCGCATCCTCGCGGCTGCGGCCGGTCTTGGCCGCGATGTTGTCGAGGGCGCCGGCCACGATGTCGGTATCGGTATAGCCGGGGCAGACGCAATTGACCGTGACGCCGGTCTTGGCGACTTCGCGGGCCAGGGCGCGGGTCATGCCGATCACCGCGTGCTTGGCGGCGCAGTACGCCGAGACATAGGGAAAGCCGGTCAGCCCGGCGGTGGATGAAACGGTGATCACCCGTCCGTATCCGCCATCGATCATCCCCTTGAGCACCTGGCGGGTGCACAGGAAGGGAGCGGTGGCGTCGACGGCGAAAATCCTGTTCCACAGCGCCAGATCGGTCTTGAGGAACGGGGCGGGAAGGGCGATGCCGGCATTGTTGACGAGGATGGCCGCCGGCCCCAGGCGCCCCATGGCCGAAGAAAAGGCGCGCTCGATCTGATCGGGTTCGGCCAGGTCGACCACTTCCAGTCCCACCTTGACGCCATGGGCGGCTTCGATGGCCGCCGCACTGCGGGCCAAGGTCTCGCGGGTCCGTCCCATGACGGTGACGCAAGCCCCCAGGCCGGCCAGATGGTCGGCAATGGCGGCGCCGATTCCGCGGCCTCCGCCGGTTACCACGGCGTGGCGCCCCTGAAGTGATTTCCCCTGCGTCGTCGCCATCATCTCCGCCAAAACAGCCTCCGGAATTTAGTTCAAGTCAGAACTTATAAGTTCGAACCTAAACTAAATTTCGACATCAAACAACCATTAAAAATGTGGTTATGAGTCGCCGCCTGATTCGGGCGATCACAGCCGAATCGGGTCGGACGGATGCCGGCGGCCCGTCCGCGCGAAATTTTCAGCGACGGCTGGAGGGTGGGGTGGTGGGGTTCAGGTTACGGCCCGGGAGTTGGCGTCTCCGCGGCTTGCGTTGGCCGGAATGCGCCTGAGGAGCCGGCGCAACAGTTCCGCCTCATCGTCGGAAAAGTCCTGGATCGCCTGCGCCTGCGCCTCGTGGGCTTTTGGAATTGCAAGGTTGGTGATCGCTTGCCCCTCCGTGGTGCTGGAGATCAGCGTACCTCGTTTGTCGTCGCCGGATTTTTCCCGAACGAGGCAGGATCGCGCCTCGAGTTTCGCCACAACCCGAACCAAGGTGGGCGGTTCCAGGCCGGTGGCTGCGGCCAAGTCCCTAAAGCGCATGAGTCTTCCATCGTGCAATACCGCTAGAACGCGCCATTCCTGCAGGCTTAGGCCGTGCTCGGCCAGGGTCGGGGCGAACAGTGTCAGCCCGGCCAGGTATGCCTGGTGCAGGAGGTAGGGGATGTATTCTTCCAGATGGAACGTTTTTGTGCCGTCGGCTTCAGTCATTTTATTCTATTCTGACTTTCTTTACCAAGGCGCCTGGGTAATTTATACCGTATCTATGGGGAGTCAGTCTAGGAATATCGCGGTAATCTAATTTGGAAGCATTCAAAAAATTGTTGTGATATGAACTTCCATATGGAACGATATCTCTGTGGAGTAGGGAGGCCGCCGTAACTCGGTTGATTGCCACTAGGAGGACGTGACCATGAAGATCAAGATCGTTGGTGCCGGTCCCGCCGGTCTGCATTTCGCGGCGTTGATGAAGCGTGCCGAGACGTTCCCGCGTCTGGCCGAGCGGCTGGGGAGCTTAGGGACACACCTTTCCGGTGGCGAACAGCAGATGCTGGCCGTGGGCCGCGCCCTGATGACCAATCCCGATCTGCTGATCCTCGACGAGGCGACGGAAGGGCTGGCGCCCCTGATCCGGCGCGAGATCTGGCATGTCATCCGCTCCATCAAGGAGACCGGCATCGCCAGCATCATCGTCGACAAGAACGTCAATGTTCTGCTCGGTCTGGCCGACCGGCACGTCATTCTGGTCAAGGGTCAGGTGGTCTACGACGGAAGCGACCTGACACCCGAATCTGAAATCCTCAAGCGCCATATCGGTGTCTGACATCCCTTCATACCTTTGATGTTCAAGAAAAAAAGGAAGTTGAAATGGCAGTTGATGCGTATCGATGGCTGATGACCGGTGTGGGGCAGCCCATGGTCAGGGAGCCGATGGATATTGGTCCGGTCGAGGCCGGGGAGGTTGTGGTGAAGATCGCCGGCTGCGGCGTCTGCCATACCGATCTCGATTATTATTACAACGGGGTACGCACCAACCATCCGCTGCCTCTGGCCCTTGGCCATGAAATCAGCGGCTACGTCCAGGCCGCCGGTGCCGGCGCCGGGCCCTGGGTGGGCAAGGCGGTCATCATTTCCGCCGTGATCCCCTGTGGCGAATGCGACCTGTGCAAGCGCGGAAAGGGGACCATCTGCCGCTCGCAGATGATGCCCGGCTACGATATCCAGGGCGGGTTTGCCACCCACATCAAGGTTCCCGCCAGGGGATTGTGCGAGGTCGACGAGGCCCGCCTCAAGAGCGCGGGACTCGAACTCGCCGAGGTTTCCGTGGTGGCCGACGCCCTGACGACGCCCTATCAGGCCGCCGTGCAGGCCGGGATCGGCAAGGGTGACCTGGTCATCGTCGTCGGCTGCGGTGGCGTCGGTGGTTATTCCGTGCAGGTCGCGGCGGCCATGGGGGCCACCGTGGTGGCTCTGGATCTCGATCCGGCCAAGCTGGAGGCCTTGCGGGCCGCCGGCGTCGTCGGACTGGCCCTGAACCCCAAGGATTTTGCCAGCACCAGGGATCTCAAGAAGGAGATCGGTGTCTTCGCCAAGGCCCAAGGCCTGCGCTCGACCGAGTGGATCATCATGGAGTGCTCGGGCAGCGTGCCGGGGCAGCAGACCGCCTTCGATCTGATGGTCCATGGCTGCACCGTGTGCGTGGTCGGCTACACCATGAACAAGGGCGAGTTTCGGCTTTCCAATCTGATGGCTTTCCATGCCCGTGCGCTGGGCAACTGGGGCTGTCCTCCCGATCTTTACCCCGGTGCTTTGGAGCTGGTGCTCTCGGGCAAGATCAACGTGAAGAATTTCGTCGAATGCCGTCCGCTCGACAGCATCAACGAAACCTTTGCCGCCGTGCATGACCACAAGCTCACCCGACGGGCCGTTCTGGTGCCTCCGGCATCGTGATCGATGGATCGCCGCCGGTCAGCTTTGGCCGGCGGCCATGGCCAATCCAGGGCACTCAGCACTCGAGAGGGACACTTCAATGCCAACGCCTGAAAGAACGTTGATCAATCATACCATTCCCCTGGCAGAGACCGTCCCGGGCGTGGTTGTTGAGAAGCGGCCGGCCCGCACGGAAAAGGGGGGCGAGGAACTGCGCAAGTCCAAGCTCGAGGCCTGGAACCGCAGCAAGGAAGGCGGTCGCGCCTGGATGGCGCTCGACATGGCAACCGAAGCCAAAGTCGGCTTCGGCGCCTTTGCGGTCGGGACCAAGGAGACCGGCCGGGAGATCGACTTCATTGCACTGCGTAGGGCTCAGGCCGCCGGGACGCCCTGGTCGAAGGAGTCGATCACAGACCTGATGCCCGGACGGCGGGGGTGACGGTAATGCGGGAAATTCTGGTCCATCTCGACGACGGCGAGCGCAGTTCCGTGCGTCTGGGTATTGCCATAGGGCTGGCCGCCAAGTTCAAGGCCCGCTTGACGGGCCTGTTCGCCCGCTGTGAGAGTGATCGATCCAGCGCCGTGGCCCAAAAGCCCAGCGCCTTCCTGGCGGCCGTTTGTAAAAAGGCGGCCGATGATTTTGCGATCAAAACGGCGGCCTCGGGCATCAGCGCAAGGTGGTGGCAACTGTCCCATGGTGCACCCGCTCACGTGCTGGGTGAGACCATGTTCTGTGCCCGCTACGCCGATCTGGTGATCATGGGGCAGCACGGTCCCGAAGATAGGTTCGTCCCGAAGGATCTGGTCGAGCACACCATCTTGAATTGCGGGCGGCCGGTCCTGGTGATTCCCCGTCACGGCACTTTCCCCACGATCGGCGAACGCATCGTTTTGGCCTGGAATGCCAGCCGGGAGGCGGTCCGCGCCATGGTCGATTCCCAGCCTTTGATGGCCATGGCCCGCTCTGTGGTCGTGTTGTCCCTGTTCGACGCGAAGACCGGAACCGCCTCGGGCATGGTTGAGGTTCCCCGGGTCGACATCATCGATTATCTGGCAAGCCGTGGGGTCTCGGCCAGACTGGAGCGAGCCGCCGGCGAGGATGTCGGCAAGATGGATCTGTTGCTGTCGCGGCTGTGTGACTTGGAGGCGGATATGGCCGTGATGGGGGGGTACGGCGGCCATGCCCTCTCGTCTTTGCTGGGATCGGATACCCGCTATGTCCTGGAGCACATGACCGTGCCGGTCCTTTTGGCGCACTGATTCCCAAAGTCGTGGGAAGGGGCGGGGGACGGCAGTCAGCTACCGGCCAATATCCGCTTCCGCCGGCACATCGTAATTCTCTTCGCGCTGGCGCTTGGCCGGGACCGTTGCCAACTCATCCTGAAGTTCCAGAATCCGCTGTATCGCGGCTTCAGCACCGGCCCCGGCATGGCTGTCTCGGCGGAAGCGAGGGCCGGCACAGGAAAGCCCGTTGAACATGTGCCGGCGCCGCCGCGATACAGGGACGAGAGAACGTCGTGTGACTCCTCGGCTACCCCAGGATCTTCTTGGACAGCATCTCGTTGACCATGGCCGGGTTGGCCTTGCCCTGGGTGGCTTTCATCACCTGGCCGGTGAACCAGCCGAGCAGGGTGGTCTTGCCGTCCTTGACCTGCTGGACCTTGTCGGCGTTGGCGTTGATCACCGCGTCCACCGCCGCCTCGATGGCGCCGGTATCGGTGACCTGCTTCATGCCCTTTTCCTCGACGATGACGGCCGGCGCCTTGCCGCTTTCCACCATCAGGGCGAAGACGTCCTTGGCGAGCCGGCCGGAAAGCGTCCCGTCCTTGATCAGGTCGATCAGCGCGCCCAGGTCGGCGGCGCTGACCGGCGGGTTCTCGATGGTCTTGGCCGTCGCGTTGAGAGCGGCGAAGAAGTCGCCCATCACCCAGTTGCAGGCCATCTTGGAATCGCGGCCCTTGGCCACCGTCTCGAAGAACTCGGCCGAGGCCTTCTCCGCCACCAGCACGCCGGCGTCATACGAGTTCAACCCGTATTCGGCCATGAAGCGGGCCTTCTTCTCGTCGGGCAGCTCGGGCAGGCCGGCCTTGATGCCGTCCACGAAGGACTGCTCGATCACCAGGGGCAGCAGGTCCGGGTCGGGGAAGTAGCGGTAGTCGTGGGCATTCTCCTTGGACCGCATGGACCGCGTCTCGCCCTTGACCGAGTCGAACAGGCGGGTTTCCTGCTTGATGGTGCCGCCCGCCTCATAGACGTCGATATGGCGCCGCGCCTCGTACTCGATGGCCTGCTGCACGAAGCGGATGGAGTTGACGTTCTTGATCTCGCAGCGGTCGCGCAGCTCGGTGGAGCCCACGGGCCGCACCGACACGTTGGCGTCGCAGCGCATGGAGCCTTCCTGCATGTTGCCGTCGCAGGTTTCCAGGTAGCGCAGGATGGAGCGCAGCTTGGTGAGATAAAGACCGGCCTCTTCCGGCGAGCGCAGATCGGGCTTGGAGACGATCTCCATCAGCGCCACGCCCGAACGGTTCAGGTCGATGAACGACTTGGACGGATGCATGTCGTGGATGGACTTGCCGGCGTCCTGCTCCAGGTGCAGGCGTTCGATGCCCACGGTCCGCGTGCCGCCGTCGGGCAGGTCGAGGATCAGCTCGCCCTCGCCGACGATGGGCTGGTCGTACTGGCTGATCTGATAGCCCTGGGGCAGGTCGGCGTAGAAGTAGTTCTTGCGCGCGAACACGGAAGTCAGGTTGATCCTGGCCTTCAGGCCCAGGCCGGTGCGTACCGCCTGCTCGACGCAGACTTCGTTGATCACCGGCAGCATGCCGGGGAAGCCGGCATCGATGAAGCTCACCTGGGTGTTGGGCTCGGCGCCGAAAAGGGTGGCGGCGCCACTGAACAGCTTGGCCTTGGAGATGACCTGGGCGTGGACCTCGAGACCGATGACGATCTCCCAATCGCCGGTGTCGCCCTGAATGATGTACGCCATCACACGCCCTCCGGCTTGGCGGTAAAGTTCGCGGCCGTTTCCATCACGCCCGCCACGCGGAACACCGTCTCCTCGTCGAAGGGACGGCCGATCAGCTGCAGACCCAGCGGCAGGCCGTCGGAGGACAGGCCGGCGGGCAGGCTGAGGCCGGGCAGGCCGGCCATGCTGGTGGGAATGGTGAACACGTCGTTCAGCCACATGGTGACCGGATCGTCGGCGCCTTCGCCCATGCCGAACGCCGCCGACGGCGCGGTGGGGGTGAGGATGACGTCGACGGTTTCGAATGCCTTGCGGAAGTCCTCGGCGATCAGGCGGCGGACCTTCTGGGCCTTGGCGTAATAGGCGTCGTAATAGCCGGCCGACAGGACGTAGGTACCGATCAGGATGCGGCGGCGCACCTCGGCTCCGAAGCCGGCGGCACGGGTTTTCTTGTACATGTCGTCCAGCGTCTTGCCCGGCACCCGCAGGCCATAACGCAGCCCGTCATAGCGCGCCAGATTGGACGAACATTCGGCGGGGGCGATGATGTAATAGGTGGGCAGGGCGTACTTGGTATGCGGCAGGCTGATCTCGACCGGAGTCGCCCCCGCCGCCTTCAGCCACTCGATGCCCCGATCCCAAACCTTGGCGACCTCGTCCGACAGGCCGTCGGGGCGGTATTCCTTGGGAATGCCCACCTTGAGGCCGCGGATGTCGCCGGAGAGCGCCTTCTCGAAATCGGGCACCGCCATGTTGACCGAGGTGGAATCCTTGGGGTCATAGCCGGCCATGGCGCCCAGCATGATGGCGCAGTCGCGCACCGTGCGGGCCATGGGGCCGGCCTGATCGAGCGACGAGGCGAAGGCGACGATGCCGAAGCGCGAGCAGCGGCCATAGGTCGGCTTGATGCCGGTGATGCCGCAGAAGGCGGCCGGCTGGCGGATGGAGCCGCCGGTGTCGGTGCCGGTGGCGCCCAGCACCATGCGCGCCGCCACGGCCGCCGCGGACCCGCCCGACGAGCCGCCGGGGACCAGCTTGGCCTTGGGATCGGACGTCTTCTTCCAGGGATTTTCCACGGCGCCGAAATAGCTGGTCTGGTTGGACGAGCCCATGGCGAATTCGTCGAGGTTCAGCTTGCCCAGGGAAACGGCGCCGGCCGCCTTCAGCTTGCCCGAGACGGTGGACTCGTAAGGCGGCTTGAAGCCTTCCAGGATATGGCTGGCCGCCGTGGTCTGCACACCCTCGGTGCAGAACAGGTCCTTGATGCCGATGGGCAGGCCGTCCATGGACCCGGCCGTGCCGGCCTGACGGCGGGCGTCCGAGGCCTTGGCCGCGTCAAGCGCCAGATCGGGGGTCTCGACGATGAAGGCATTGAGGGCCCGCTTGGCCTCCACCACCTCGATGTGGGCGCTCGTCAGTTCAACGGCGGTGAACGCACCCTTGGCCAGGCCGTCACGGGCCTCGGCCATGGTCAGATCGGTGAGCTTGCTCATTATTCGACCACCTTGGGAACGGTGAAGAAGCCTTCGGCGGCCTCCGGCGCGTTGGCCAGAATCTTGTCCGGGTATCCGCCGTCATTGACCACGTCGGCCCGCATGGGCGCCGTGATGTCGGCCACCGATGTCATCGGCTGGATGCCGTCGGTGTTCACCTCGGAGAGTTGCTCGACGAAGGTGAGGATGTTGGACAATTCGCCGGCGAGGTGATCGAGTTCCTCGTCCTTGACTTCGATGCGCGCCAACTCGGCGATGGCGCGGACGGTGGCTTTGTCGAGCGACATGGGCTGCGGAAAACTCCGGTAAATCAGGGTGGCCGGACGTTAGCATCCGGGCAACGGCGGTGCAAGCGGGGGAGGGGTTTAGCGCCCGCCGATCCAATGATGTAGGATCATACCGACCACCGGCCGATGAGAGGGAAGGGATGCTGGATCAGTTCGAATGCAAGGCGTTCGGCGTTGCCGTGGCCGCTCTTGAAGCTCACTCCACGTCGATCCGGAGCCGCATGGAGGAAAGGTTGTCATGCGAAGGGTATCTCAATCACCTGTTCGCCCGCGCATTTTCCGATCAGGACATCATTTGCGTCCGCGAGACGCCGTATATGGACCTGGGGATGGACGAGAGCGATCCCGATCTCGGCCCGAAGACGGCGCTTGATCTGATGCTTCTGGCTCCGGACAAGTCGCGAAGCGTGCTGATCGAGGCCAAGCTGGTCCACGACTATACCATCAACGGTTATCGCGATCGGGCACGGCATAACGGCGACAGCATCTATGGGGATGTCCGGAAGATCCGCCGCATTCCGGCCGGGAAGGGGCGTAGCCGGCTGGTCATGGTCATGATGGCGTCCCTGAGTGGGATCGAGGAGCCCGAGGCTTGGCACGGCTGGCTCCGCCGGGGGACGAAGCAGGACCTGGCCGACGGTTTCTGGATGCCGTTGGGGGGAAGCGCCCAACCGCTGTTCCCGGTGGGCGAGAGCGGGTGGTTCCATATCTACCTTCATCGGGTCACCGATACCTGATCTCGTCAGCCATTCGCCGCATCAAGGAGACGCCATGTCCATGACCACCGTTACCGACCGCTACACCAGCTTTTCCGGCATCGACTGCGACGGCAACGCCAAGGTGGTGATCGACCGGGTGATTGCGCTCGCCGCCATGCCGGAGCACGCCAATGGCTTCTGGGACCGCTTCCTGCTGCGTCTCGCCGAGGCGGGCAAGGTGGGGGCGCGCAAGGCGGATGAACTGTGCCTGGCCTGTTCGCACACCTATTACATCGAGGAATTGTTCGAAGCGGCGGGTGACGAGGTCGGGCTGGAAGCGCTGCGGCGGCTGGAAGACGAATGCTGTTGATTGTATGGTGCGGGCCATGCCCATTCTCTCCCCCGCCGAACTCCTCGCTTCCCTGACCCGTGACCAGCGGCTGCTGGGCCTTGACCTGGGGTCCAAGACCATCGGGCTGGCGCTCAGCGACGTCAGCCGTACCATCGCCACCCCCTTCGACACCATCCGCCGCACCAAGTTCACCAAGGATGCGGAACTGCTGCTGGCCGTGGTCGACAGGCACGAGGTCGGCGGGCTGGTGCTCGGCCTGCCGGTCGAAATGGACGGATTCGAGGGGCCGCGCTGCCAGTCGGTGCGCTCGTTCGCCGCCAATCTGGCCCGCCTCCGGGACATGCCCATCGCCTATTGGGATGAGCGGCTGTCCACCTCGGCGGTGACCCGCACCCTGCTGGAGGCGGATTCGTCCAGGAAACGCCGGGCCGAGGTGGTGGACAAGATGGCCGCCGCCTACATCCTGCAGGGGCTTTTGGACAATCGATCCGGCTTCGCTTGACGAATGTCAGTTCCCAACGGCGTGGGCATGGTTAGGATGCGCTCCGTTCAACGGGGAGGAACGCCCACCATGATCCGTCGTCTTGCCTTTGTCCTGTCGCTGATTTCGCTGCCGGCCCTGGCCGCCGAAGTGACCTGTCCCGACCTGTCCGCCGCCCAGCAGGTGGGCGCCTGCGCCAGCGAACAGGAACTGAAGTGGGGCTTCACCGGCTATTGCGGCGACGACCAGCGCCTCTACGGCAAGGCGGAGGATACCTGCCTGTCGGAGGAGCACTACAGGAAGGTCAAGGACGTGTCGCTGTGGGAGGTTGGCGAGTTCCAGGGCTATCTGCACTGCTCCAAGCCGGCCGAGACCATCAGGTCCTCGAAATTCAAGAGCATCGGCGCCATCCGGATCGGCAGCATGACCCGGGTTGTCTGCTCCTACGACAACGGCCTGGATCTCACCTACCGCACCAAGGCGCCCTGCAGCGTCGAGGGCGGCAAGGCGGTGTGCAAGGACTGATTCTTTCGTCGTCCCGACCGAAAGGCCGGGCGGCGGGAGGGGGCGGCTCAGGAGAGCCGGGGTTGCGCCAGTGATCGCAGCAGATGATCGGCCAGGGTGCAGGCCATCATGGCCTCGGCCACCGGTACGGCGCGGATGGCCACACAGGGGTCGTGGCGCCCCTTGGTGGAGACTTCCACCTCGTTGCCCTTGGCGTCGACGCTCTTTTTGGGCGTCAGGATGGAGGAGGTGGGTTTGACCGCCAGACGCACCACCACGTCCTGGCCGGTGGAGATG
Organism: Magnetospirillum sp. 15-1; assembly: GCF_900184795.1. Classification (NCBI taxonomy): domain Bacteria; kingdom Pseudomonadati; phylum Pseudomonadota; class Alphaproteobacteria; order Rhodospirillales; family Rhodospirillaceae; genus Magnetospirillum; species Magnetospirillum sp. 15-1. The sequence goes on from NZ_FXXN01000017.1 coordinate 55,139, forward strand.
CCGCCCAGGATGCCGCCGGCATGGTTGGACAGGAAACGCACCTGACCGTCATTGCCCATGCGCATTTCGTCGGCGTTCTCCTCGCCGGACAGCGCGGCGGCGGCGAAGCCGTCGCCGATCTCGACGCCCTTGACGGCGTTGATGCTCATCATGGCCTTGGCCAGATCGGCGTCCAGCTTGTCGTAGACCGGGGCGCCCAGGCCCACCGGCACGCCGGAGGCCACCACCTCGACCACTCCGCCGATGGACGAGCCGGCCTTGCGGACGGAGTCCAGATAGTCTTCCCACGCCTTGGCGGCGGCGGCATCGGGGCACCAGAACGGGTTGTTGCCCAGTTCGGCCCACTCCCAGGCGGCGCGGTCGATGGCGTGCGGCCCCATCTGCACCATGGCGCCCCGGATGGAAAGACCCGGCGCCAGGACGTCGAGCACCTTGCGGGCGATAGCCCCGGCGGCGACGCGCATGGCGGTTTCCCGCGCGCTGGAACGTCCGCCGCCGCGATAGTCGCGGATGCCGTATTTCTGCTGGTAGACCCAATCGGCGTGGCCGGGACGGAAGGTGTCCTTGATCTCGCCGTAATCCTTGGAGCGCTGGTCGGTGTTCTCGATCAGCAGGCCGATGGAGGTGCCGGTGGTCAGCCCCTCGAAGACGCCGGACAGGATCTTCACCGCGTCGGGCTCGCGCCGCTGGGTGGTGAAGCGGTTCTGGCCCGGCTTGCGCTGGTCGAGGTAATGCTGGATATCGGCTTCGGCCAGCGGGATGCGCGAAGGCACCCCGTCGACCACGCACCCGATCGCCGGCCCATGGCTTTCGCCGAAGGTGGTGAAGCGGAAAAGATGCCCGAATCCGTTTCCGCTCACGGTGTCAGTCCTTGGCGACGGTGATGTCGGGGGCGTCCACCGCCTTCATCCCGACCACGTGATAGCCGCAATCCACGTGATGGGTCTCGCCCGAAACGCCCGACGACAGGCCGGACAGTAGATAGAGGCCGGCGCCGCCGACATCGTCCAGGGTGACGTTGCGCTTCAGCGGGCTGTTGTACTCGTTCCACTTGAGGATATAGCGGAAATCGCCGATACCCGACGCCGCCAGGGTCTTCATGGGGCCGGCCGACAGTGAGTTGACGCGGATGCCCTGGCCGCCCAGGTCGACGGAGAGGTAGCGGACGGATGCTTCCAGCGCCGCCTTGCAGACGCCCATGACGTTGTAGTGGGGCATCACCCGCTCGGCGCCGTAATAGGTCAGCGTCAGCAGCGAGCCGCCATCGGGCATCATGGCCGAGGCCCGGCGTGCCACCGAGGTGAACGAGAACACCGAGATGTGCATGGAGGTGAGGAAGTTCTGCAAGCTGGTGTCGGCATAGCGGCCGCGCAGTTCGTTCTTGTCGGAATAGCCGATGGCGTGGACCACGAAATCCAGCTTGCCCCAGCGCTTCTCCAACTCGGCAAAGACGGCGTCGATGGAGGCCTCGTCCGACACGTCGCAGGGCAACACGATGCTCGACCCGACACTGTCCGCCAGGGGACGCACCCGCTTCTCCAGCGCCTCGCCCTGATAGGTGAAGGCCAGTTCGGCACCCTGGGCGTGGACAGCCTTTGCAATGCCCCAGGCGATGGAGCGATCGTTGGCGACGCCCATGACAAGGCCCTTCTTGCCGGCCATCAGGGGAGCGGGAGAGGTCATGCGGTCCTCGTTTCGTGGTGAACGGATTGGTGGCGCCAGATTGGGCCACGGCCCACCTACATACACGAAAGAGGCAATGGGGCAAAGGCTATCCCAGGATTTCGCCCAGTTCCTTTTTCTTCACCACTTCGCGTTCGAAGTTACTGAGTTCAGAGCCCAGCGCATCGCGGATGGAGACCATGCCCACCGGAATGCCGTGATCCACCACCGGGATGTGACGGAAGCCGTTGTCGTGCATGATGTGCAGGGCCTGGCCCAGTTTGCGGTCGGCGGTGATGGTATAGGGATCGGCGGTCATCACCATGGCCAGGGTGGTGGTGTCGGGGTTCACCCCCTCGGCCACCACGTCGAACAGGCAGTCGCGCTCGGTGAAGATACCCTGAAGCTTGCCATGGTGGTCGGTGACCATCACCGCGCCGACACCCTTGTCCCGCATCTGGCGGGTCGCCTCGCGCACGGTGGCGCCGGCGGGCATGGCGAGAACGGTCTGGTTGCGGATGACGTCCCTGATCAGTCGAACGGGCATGTGAGCCTCCCAGCTCCCCCAGAATGGATTTACTATGAACCTGGACGAAGGCTTGGGCAATCGGCACGAAAAAGGGCGCGGCCCAAAGGCCGCGCCCCTTCTCGTCACAGTCTCAAAAGGCTTAGAGGGCCTTGAGATTGACCGCAGAGCTCTTGCCCTTGCGCGGATCGCGCTCGGTCTCGAAGGAGAGCTTCTGGCCTTCCTTCAGGTTGCCGATGCCGGCGCGCTCGACGGCGGAGATGTGGACGAAGATGTCGGCCGAGCCGTCCTCGGGCTGGATGAAGCCATAACCCTTGGTAGCATTGAACCACTTAACGGTGCCGTTCGGCATAGGAACCTCCAAATAACTAGTAGTACCCCGCATGCTCTCATGCGGGGGGTCCAATCGTTCGACCGGCGATGACACCTGAAGCGGCGCCGGATTCCCTGTCGGGAATCTGCGGCAGGTAGAAAGACGTGCCCTAGCATGGACTGACCGGGGGCGGAATACAAGATGAAAGCTGACCGGGCGTAAATTATTAACGCCGGTCGATGGCCTGATAGCTCTTGCCGACCCGCTGCAGTGCCTGGGTGGGGGTCAGGATGGTGGCCCAGCCGTCGATACGTTCCGAGGTGACGAACACGCTGTCGGAATCGGCATAGCTCCAGCCGATGGGGGTCCAGCCCTTGGACGTCCAGCCGGCGACCAGCAGCGGCATGCCCTTGGCCGAGGCCCAGGCCGGCGAATCGATCAGGATGAACAGTTCGGCCTGGCCGTCCTCGTTGAGGTCGATGCGCCCGGCCCGCACCTGATCGCGGAAGAACCCATGGGTTCCGCCGGCATTGTAATAGGCCTTCCATTGGGTGCGCAGCAGCAGGTCGATGTCCGGGGTCTCGCCCTCGGGCAGCGGCTGCAACGCCACCTGCGCCACCAGTCGGCCGAAATCCTGGGCCGTGGCGGAGAGAGGCGAAAACAGCAGGACGAGGAGGGCGAGAAGGATGCGCATGGTCGTTTTTGTCCAGAACCGAGGGACATTAGGGGGCGGTGACGGCTACGTCAATGCTGCGACGCAAATACAGTTATTTAAGTGTGCATTAAAATTTAAAAATCATATTCGCTGGTATTTTTGTGTTGAATATCTTCGAGGGCTGCGGTATCACGGTGTCCAACATGGGAATTAAGCGCACGAGGACCCCGCCATGAGCCTTTCTGAAATCGGTCTGATCGAATTGGAGCCCGCCCAGGTCAAGGCTTTGCTGGATGCCGGCGAGGCGGTGCTGGTCGACGTGCGCGAAGACGACGAGTTCGCCGAGGAACATATCGAGGGCTCGGTGCTGTCGCCCATGAGCGATTTCGAACTGGAGACCTGGCCGAGCTTTCCCGGCCGCAAGGTCATCATTTCCTGCCTGGGCGGCGTGCGCTCCGCCGCCGTGGCCCGCAAGCTGATCTCCGCGGGCCAGGGCTGGGCCATCCATCTGAAGGGTGGTCTCAACGCCTGGCGCGACGCCGGGCTGCCCACCGTGACGGGCGCCTGAGGTTTTTACTTCCTCTCTATATTTCCCCACCTTCGGGCGGCTGCTGGACGTAGCCGCCCTTTTTCTTTTTTCGGTCGAAGGCAAAAATATTTAAGGTGGCGTGCAATAATTCGGCCCATCTCGCCCGTCTCCCTATCAGACATCGCGTTTGATGAAGGAGAGGATCATGAGATTTTTTCGCAATTGCTGCTCCGGCGAAGGACATGGACGTCCAGAGGGTAAGACTGCGCGAGCCCTGTGGTTCGGCGGCCATGCCCTGTTGGGGGTCGTAGTGGTGGTGGTGGTTGCCACTGTGGTCGGCGGGGTGGTGATGATCGCCTGGAATGTCTTGATGCCGGCGGTGTTCCATCTGCCGCCGCTGGAATTCTGGCAGGCCGTGGCATTGCTGGTCCTGGCCCGCGTGCTGACCGGCCGTCTGCATCATCGCGGACCCCGGCGGCACAGAGGGGGCGATGAAAAGTGCGTCGTATCGCGGGGCATCGGCCGGATCTGCGGTGAGTCCCAGGGCTTGCCCCCCAATCCCGATACCTTCGCCACGTGGTGGTGGGAGGAGGGGCAAGCCGCGTTCAAGGCCTTCCAGGCACGCAAGGACGGCTTGTCCTCCCCGGCCGGCCAGGGCTGATCGGCAATGACCGGGCCGCACCCTTCCTCGGGCGACCGGCTGGCGGCGACCCTCGATCGGGATCGGGGGAAGCTGCTGGGCTTCGTGCGCGGGCGGATGGGTGGGGGGCTGCAGGACCAGGATCCCGAGGACATTCTGTCCGATGTGGTCCTGGGCTTGCTGGAGCGGGCGGACCTGCTGGCCGAGGTGGAGAACCTCACCGCCTACCTGCTGACCGCCATGGTCAACCGGGTCCGCGATCTGTTCCGCCGCCGCCGGGACTTGCCCATGCCCGAGGTGATGCTGGCCGAGCCCAGCCAGCCCGCCGGGGTGGAGGAGCGTCTGGAACTGACCCGGGCCCTGTCGCTGCTGTCCACGGCGGAACGGGCGGTGTGGCTGGCTGTGGAGATGGAGGGTTTCGCCTTTGTCGAGTTGGCGGAAGCATGGGGCGAGCCCCTGGGCACCCTGCTTTCGCGCAAGAGCCGAGCGAACCGGCGCCTGCGCAAGGCCCTTGAGGAGACGGCTTCCGGGGCGGTGGGATGAAGGGCGATTGCTGGACGTAGCCGCCCTTTTTCTTTTTAATCCAGGGACAGTGACAAAGAGAGAATCAACATGCGCCGTATCGGTCGAATCCTGGTCACCTTCCTGGCCGTCTCGGGCCTCGTCTTCCTGGGGCTGATCGGCCTGGGGGCGTGGCTGGCGGTCCACATGGCGGGGGGCGACGGCAAGGACATTCCCGATCGGGCGGTGCTCAGCCTCGATCTCGACGCCCAGTTCCGCGATACCCCCGAAAGCAATCCCCTGGCCCAGCTGTCGGGCGAGCGCTCCTACAGCCTGCGCCGGGCGGTGGAGGCCATCGACCGCGCCGCCGCCGACAAGCGGGTGAGCGGCCTGTTCGCCACCCTGGGCCACTCCAGCCTGGGGCTGGCCGGGCGCCAGGACCTGCGCGACGCGGTGACCCGCTTCCGGGCCGGCGGCAAGCCGGCGGTGCTGTTCGCCGAGACCATGGGCGAGGGCGGCTCGGGCACCCTGGATTACTATCTGGCCTCGGCCTTTTCCCAGGTGTGGCTGCAACCCTCCGGCGACGTGGGACTGACCGGCCTGTGGGTGGAAAGCCCGTTCATCAAGGGCACTCTCGACCTGCTGGGGATCAAGGCGCAGTTCTCGGGCCGGCACGAGTACAAATCGGCCATCGATATGTTCACCGAGACCGGCTTCACCCCGGCCCACCGGGAAAATCTCGGCCGGCTGCTGGATTCCTGGTCGGAGCAGATCGTGGCGGGTATCGTCGCCGGGCGCGGTCTGCCCGAGGACAAGGTGCGCGAGCTGATGGGCAAGGGGCCGTTCCTGGCCGGTGAGGCCCTGGCCGCCAAGCTGGTGGACAAGGTCGGCTATCGCGATCAGGCCTGGGAGACGCTGGTCGGCATCGGCGCCGACAAGGCCGAGGAGATCGACCTGGCCGACTATGCCGAGCATATGGATCGCCCGCGCGGCACCAAGGTGGCGCTGATCTCGGGTATCGGCGCCATTCATCGCGGCGAATCCCATCACGGATTGGAGGGCGACGGCGATTTCGGCTCGCAGACGGTGGCCGAGGCCTTCCGCGACGCCGTCGACGACGACAAGGTCAAGGCCATTCTGTTCCGCGTCAACAGCCCCGGCGGCTCCTACATCGCGTCGGACACCGTGCATCACGAGGTGGCGCGGGCTCGGGCGGCGGGTAAGCCGGTGGTGGTGTCCATGGGCGATTATGCCGCGTCGGGCGGCTATTTCGTCTCCATGGGCGCCGATCGCATCATCGCCGCGCCGGGGACCATCACCGGCTCCATCGGCGTGTTCACCGGCAAGGTGGTGCTGGACGAATTCTGGAAGAAGCTGGGCATCAGCTGGGATGAGATGCATCGCGGCGACAATGCCGGCATGTGGAGCGCCAACCAGTCGTTCTCTCCCCAGGCCAAGGCCCGTATCGATGCCCTGCTCGACCATATTTACGCCGACTTCACCGGCAAGGCGTCCGAGGCACGCGGCATGGATGCCGCCCGCATGGACAAGCTGGCGCGCGGTCGTGTCTGGACCGGGGCCGACGCCAAGCAATCCGGGCTGGTGGACGGGCTGGGCGGCTGGACCGAGGCCATGGCCCAGTTGCGGCAGGTGGCCGGGTTGAAGGCCGACGAGCCGCTGACCCTGGTGGAGTTCCCGCGTCCGCGCAAGCCCTGGGAAGTGCTGATCGAAAGCCTGGGCGGTGAATCGGTGGCCGAGCGGCGCATCCTGGCCCGGCTGGAGCCGCTGCTCGACGTCCTGGCTCCGACGGCGGGGGCTCAACTGCGCGCTCCGGATCTGAGGGGGCCGCAATGACCGAAACCAAAACCGTCGTCGTCACCGGCGCGTCGCGGGGTATCGGGCACGCCATCGCCCGGCGCTTCCTGGCCGAGGGCTGGCGGGTCATCACCTGCGCGCGGGCCGATGTGCCCAAGGAGTGCATGATCGACCGCAACTGGGCCTGCCATATCGTCGCCGATCTGGCCGATCCCGCCTCGGCCCAGGACTTCGTCACCAAGGCCAATGCCTGGCTGGGCTCGGAGCCGCTGCACGCCCTGGTCAACAATGCCGGCGTCAGCCCCAAGACCCCCTACAAGGAGCGGTTGGGGGTGCTGAATGGTCCCATCGACGGCTGGAAGGATGTCTTCGAACTGAACTTCTTCGCGCCGCTGCGGCTGGCGCGGGGATTTGCCAGCGCGCTCCATCGGGGCAAGGGGGCCATCGTCAACATCACCTCCATCGCCGGGCATTACGTCCATCCCTTCGCGGGATCGGCCTATTCCACCTCGAAGGCGGCCCTGTCGGGGCTGACCCGCGAGATGGCCGCCGAGATGGCGCAGTTGGGGGTAAGGGTCAATGCCGTGGCGCCGGGAGAAATCCGGACCGAGATGATCTCGGCCGAGTACGAGGCGCTGGTGCCGCGCATCCCCCTGGAGCGCATGGGCACCACCGAGGACGTGGCCGGCACCGTGTTCCGGCTGTGCGGCCCCGATTTCGCCTATGTGACCGGCACCGAGGTGTTCGTCACCGGCGGCCAGCACCTGTACTGATTAGAGTTTTTCGCATTTAAGCTGAATCGGAAAATCGAAAAACTCTTAAGCCCGAGCGGCGCTTGAGCCCTGAAAAAGCTTTTTCGTATAGACAAAAGGCTGGAGTGCTTCAGCGTAAAGCTGATGCACTCTAGCGGAAATAGGCCGGCTGGGCGCCGGTGACCTCGCCCAGATGGGTGATGATGTAGCGCATCAGCTTGGCGGTGGGGGCGAACTCGCCGCGCACGATGCCGCCTTCGGTCGCCTTGATGGTCACCAGGGCCTCGACGCTGTCGTCGAGGGAGCGGAGCGCCGCCACGGTCAGCCGGATGCTGTCGCCGGGCCGATGGCCGCTCCCCTGGAAGCTGACGCCGGAGACCGAGATGTCCACCACCGGAAAGACCTTGCCGTTGATCAGGACGGCCAGGCCGTCGCCCATCTTGCGGACGTGTTGCCGCCGTTCCTTGAACTGCGTCATCATGGGCCTCCCTCATTTGTTCGCTATGTCGACCGTATAGTCGAAAGGCGTAAACGGCATTTGCGGAGCATGTGAACGGGAGTTGGACGGCCGCTTATTGTGCGGCGCGGGGCGCGTTGGCGAAAGCCTTGCGGACGAAGGCGCTGACCTCGGACAAGGCGGTATCCTGGTTGATGCCGGCGGCCTTGGCCCGCTCGACGAACTTGGCGACGTATTCCAGGTTGCCGGGAATACCGAACGAGCGCTTGAACATTTCCTCGCCCAGCAGATCGTAGGTGACCAGCGCCATCACCGCCAACTGGTCCATGCGCAGCCCCAACTCGCCCACCAGCATCTTGGCCGACAGGCCGCCCACATCGGCCAGCAGGCCGGTGATGCGCACCGTCTGGTCGGCATTGGGTAACTCGGCCCGCACGGTGGGGTCGAGCAGGACCATGGTGAAGGCCGCCGAGCGCAGGCGTTTGCCGTCGGGGGTGAGGATTTCGGCGATACGGGCGCGGCGGTCGCCGCTGCCGGCCGGGGCGGCGGTGCCGCCGGCCTTGACCTCGTGCACCGGGGCCGCCACGTCGCCGCCCGACACGGCGGCGATGGGCTTGGGCTTTTCGGCGGCCTTGGCCCTGTCGGCACGGGCGGCTGGCGGCAGCAGGAAGTTGGGGATTTCGCTGGGCAGGGTGGACGGCACCGGCAACTCGGCCGGATTGTCCTTCAGCCGGCGGATATCCTCGGGCACCTTGTAGTCGAGAATCCGCTTGCCCAGGCGTTTCACCAGGGCCGGCGACAAAGTTGAATATTCAGGTACGAGCGCCACCTGCCAATCGTGGAGCAGGTGCTCCTGCATGGCGTCATAGAGCACTTCGCCCCGGCTGCGCTTGGCGGCAGGTTCCGCCGCCGACCCGGACAGCAGACGCATCAGCTTGCCCAGCAGGCCCTTGGGCGGCGGCGGGCGGCGGTCGCCCGCCTTGAGCGGGCGGGAGTCGCCGTCCAGGCGCTTGCGGAAGTGCCGCTTGGCGCAGGTGCGCACCACCATGGAGATGACATCGTCCAGGGACCGGCCGCAGGCCAGCAGCGCATCGGCCTGTTCCACCGCCACGTCGTGCTCGTCGACCAGCAACTGGTGGAAGCGTTCGGTATTGGCGCGAAACGCCTTGAAGCAGCGGTCCAGCAGGTCCGGGTCGTCCAGAACGCATTGCAGCACGCCGCGGCGCGGCAGCTTCTTCAACTCGGGAACCAGCTGCGCCATGACTTCCGCCACCGGCCCCTCGAGGGTCAGGTTGATTTGGCGGACGATCCGGGCTTGGGCCTCGGACGGCAGGCGTGGCATGGTGACTTCCGATCGAATCTGTACCTCCCCGAAAGGTAAGCCGAACGGTCAGATTTCCCAAGTGACTATATGTCAGAGCCTAGTCGCGCCGGGAGCGATGGCCGAAGCGGGCGAAGACGCCGCGCATGAAGATGGCGCATTCGATCACCTCGGTGGTCGGCCCGATGCCGCGCAGCCGCGCCCGCTCGACGATGCGCGATACCAGTTCCGGGTCGGCGCGGGGACCGAACAGCCGGCCGAACACCGTGCTGCCGATACAGTCCTGGGCCACCATCAGCATGACCGCCAGCTGGTCCTTGCGCAGTCCCAGCCCTTCGACCAGGGCGGCGGCCGGCTGACCGCCGACACCGCGCAACAGGTCGCCGATGCGGACGATCTGGTCGGCGTTGGGCAGCACGGCGCGCACTTCGGGATCGAGAAGAGTCTGCGTGAAGGCCTCGGCGCGCAGGCGCTGGTGATCGGGAGTCAGCACGTCGTCCAGGTCGGCGGTGCGGGCATGGACCACCGGCCCCACCGGGGTTATGGGAGCCTTCGCCACCGGGGCAAAGGGCGAGACGAAGGGGGCCGCGAAGGTGGACGGCATGGTGGCCGCCCCCTGGCCTTCCTCGTCGGCCATGGGCTGGACGGGAGCGTCGGGGTCGGCGATCAGGCGGGCCAGGGTGTCCGGCTCGCGGCAATCGAGAATCTTGGCGCCCACCCGGCGGACCAATGCGGGGTCCATTTCGGAATAGGTGGGAACCAGCGGCACCTGCCATTCGTGCAGCAGGTAGGCCTTGATGGCGTCGTAAAGTTCGTCGGCGGGGCTGCGGGCGGCACCTTGGGGGCGGACCTCCTCGGCCTCCATCTCCATTTCGGCGCGGACCGATGACGGTGACAACCGGCGGCGGAAATAGCGCTTGGCGGCGGTGCGCACCACCATGGCGATGACCTCGGCCAGGGTGCGGCCACAGGAAAGGGGGACGTTGTCCTCGCTCACCGGCCGGCGGCGTTCATCCACCAGGACATAGCGGAAGCGGGGGCGCTCCTTGCGGAATATCTGGAAGCAGCGGGTCAGAAGGTCCAGGTCGTCGAGGGTCCGGTCATAGGCCTGCTCACGCGGCAAGGCCTTCAGCTCCGGCAGGAACTGCCCCAGGATATCGACAACCGGCCCTTGCAGGGTCCCGTTGATTCTGAAGACCGCTGTCGCGGTATCCGTCATGGCGTCAACCTTAACTCCCATCGCGCCTCTATCCCCGAAGGAGGACGTTAGCATGCGATGATTTGCCCATCATCAAATTTGATGCGGACCTGATCGCATCACCGCCACAATACCCCCATTCGGCATAGGCTAATGTGAAGCGCCTCACATAACGACGGAGAAAAAGCATAAGGTCCCCACCCGAGACGACGCACCGCAACCCCGCGCAATTACGTCGATACGCGGTTTGGTTGAATTTGCCGAATTGGGACGCTCCCCTAGGCTACTGGTATGGGGGGCAGTGAAGGCCGGCGGGCGACAGGGTGAAAATCTCGCAACCTGTGGCTGTGACGCCGATGGAGTGCTCGAACTGGGCCGACAGGGACTTGTCCTTGGTGACCGCCGTCCAACCGTCGGCCAGGATCTTGGTCTCGTGCCGGCCGGCATTGATCATCGGTTCGATGGTGAAGAACATTCCCTCGGCCAGCACGGCTCCCTCGCCGGGATTGCCGTAATGCATGACGTTGGGCGGCTCGTGGAAGATGCGGCCCAGGCCGTGGCCGCAGAAATCGCGCACCACCGAGAACCGGTGCTTCTCGGCGAAGCTTTGGATGGCGTAGCCGATATCGCCCAGTGTGGCGCCGGGCTTGACCACCTCGATGCCGCGCATCAGCGATTCGTAGGTGACCTCGACCAGCTTGCGCGCCTTCACCCCCACCTTGCCCACGTAGTACATGCGCGAGGAATCGCCGTGCCAGCCCTCGACGATGGGCGTCACGTCGATATTGACGATGTCGCCGTCCTCCAGGCGCTTCTCGCCGGGAATGCCGTGGCAGACCACGTGATTGACCGAGGTGCAGATGGACTTGGGGAAGCCCCGGTAGTTCATGGGCGCGTTGACGGCGCCGCGCGAGATGACGAACTCGGCGCACAGGCGGTCCAGCTCGGCGGTGGTCACCCCCGGAACGACATGGGGCGCGATGAAGTCCAGCGCCTCGGCGGCCATGCGGCCGGCCTTGCGCATGCCTTCGAAATCGGCGGGAGTGTGACGGCGGATGCGGGAGTATTCCCTGTCTTCGTGTACCATCGATCCTTCAGGTCCGTTCGCTCAAATCCATTGCCAGCGGTTCGGCCAGCTCGATGCCGTCCCGGGACAGGCGGCAGGTATAACAGATAGCCTCGACGCCGTCCCGTGTCGCCTGGGCCAGGGCCGCGGCATAGGTGGGGTCGATGTCGGAGGCGGGGCGAAAGCCGGTGCAATCGGCCCGTTGGACCAGATAGACCATCACCGCCCGCTCGCCCGCGCCGACCCGGCCGGTCAGTTCGGCCAGATGCTTGGTGCCCCGCGTGGTGACCGCGTCGGGGAATTCGGCCCAGTCGCCCCGCTTCAGGTGGACGTTCTTGACCTCTACCCAGCATTTAGGACGTTCGGGGCTTTCCAGCAACAGGTCGATGCGGGAATTGACGCCGTACTTCACCTCGCGGCGGATGGATTCATAGCCGGCCAGTTCGGGAATCCGCCCGGCGGCCACGCTTTCCGCGACGATGCCGTTGGGATGGGCGGTGTTGACGCCGACCAGATGGCCGTCCACCGTCACCAGCTCCCAGTTCCACTTCAGCTTGCGCTCGGGGTTGGAGGCCGGCGACAGCCACACCTCCATGCCCGGCTCGGCGGTACCCAGCATGGCGCCGGAATTGGCCACGTGGGCGGTGACCTCGGTGCCGTCGTCGAAGCGCACATCGGCCAGGAAGCGCTTGTAGCGCTTGATCAGGGTGGCGCGGATCAGAGGCGAGGCGAAGCGCATCAGTGGGTCTCGGGGCTCATGCGCCCGCCGGGACCGGCAAGGTCGGCCAGGCCGGGCACGGCGCAGCCCTGGGGAGCCGGAGCCGGCTGGCAGGGATGGGGCGTCCAGCCGGTCATGGTCAACACCTGGAAGGTGGCGGGCAGGCGGCCGTCGGGCCCGGCGAAGCGCTCCTGGTAAAGGGCCACGGCGCGCAGCAGGGTGGCGCGCCGGGTCAGCCCCTTGCGCTGCCCCGCCACGGCATTGGTCTCGCCCATGCCGCGCAGATCGGCCATCAGCCGCAGGGGATCGCCATAGCTGACCGGCACCGTATCCGCATCGGCCACCGGCAGGGCGAAGCCGGCGCGCTGCAGCAGCGCGCCCAGATCCTTGACGTCGGCGAAGGGGGCGACGCGGGGGCTGACGCCCCCTTCCTCGGCCAGTTCGGCGTCCTGCAGGCATTGGCGCAGCTCGGCCAGGGTGCCGGCCCCCAGCAGGGCGGCGATGAACAGGCCGTCGGGCTTCAGGACCCGGCGGACCTGCAGCAGGGTACCGGGCAGGTCGTTGACCCAGTGGAGCGACAGGCACGACACCACCAGATCGAAGCTCGCGGGCGCGAAGGGCAGCCATTCCTCGTCGGCGGCCAGGGTCGGGTGACCATTGGCCGCCGCCCGGACGGCCATGGCCGGCGACAGGTCGCACTGCACCAGGGTCTCGATGCCGCCGCGCCCCTGCAGGGTCTCGGCCAGTTCGCCGGTGTGGCAGCCCAGGTCCAGCGCCATGGGAAAACGCCGCTTGACGTCGTCCAGGCGGTCGGCGAGGCGTTCGGCCACCTCGCGCACCAGGAAGTCGTGGGCGACGAAATTGCCGGCGGCGCGGTCGCGGTGCTTGCGCACCAGGCTGCGGTCGAAGATTCTCATGTCAGGCTGTATGGCATGTCCGTGCCGTTGCTGGGAAGGGGAGAAGATGCCGGTCAGACTTGCCCGTCTGGTGATTGACGCGCTGCTGCCGCCGCTTTGCCTGTCCTGCCAGACCGAGGTGGCCGAGCCGGGCAGCCTGTGTCCCAAGTGCTGGTCGGCCATGGTCTTTCTGGGCGATCCCGCCTGTTCCTGCTGTGGTCTGCCCTTCGAACTGGACCCGGGCGAGGGCGCGGTATGCGGCGCCTGCGCCCGCCGGACGCCGAGGTTTTCCCGCGCGCGGGCAGTATTGCGCTATGACGATGCCTCCAAGGCGCTGATCCTGCGCTTCAAGCACGCCGACCGGCTGGAAGGGGTGGGGGCCTTCGCCCGCTGGATGGCGCGGGCCGGCGGGACGATGCTGACGGAGGCCGACCTGCTGGTGCCGGTGCCGCTGCACCGCTGGCGTCTGCTGTCCCGGCGCTATAATCAGGCGGCTCTGCTGGCGGTGGCCATCGGGCGCCTCTCCGGCGTGGCGGTCGAGCCCGGCATGCTGATCCGCGCCCGGCGCACGCCACCCCAGGGACATCTCGGCCACGACGCCCGCGCCCGCAACGTGGCCGGGGCCTTCAAGGTGGCGGAAGGGCGCCGTTCCCGCCTCGACGGGCGCCGGGTGGTGCTGGTGGACGACGTGATGACCAGCGGCGCCACCGTGGACGAATGCGCACGCGCACTGCTCAAGGCCGGAGCCGTCGCGGTGGATGTTCTCACCCTGGGGCGGGTGGTACGGGAAAGTTAGCTGCGCTATATAGGAGCGGTAACCAAACCTGGAGCCCAGTCATGGCCGAGATCGAGATCTACACCACCGACGTCTGCCCCTATTGCGTCAAGGCCAAGAAGCTGTTCGACAAGAAGGGCGTGACCTATTCCGAGATCAACGTCTCGACCGATGACGGCCTGCGCCAGTACATGATGAACCGGGCCGGCGGGCGCCGCTCGGTGCCGCAGATCTTCATCGGCGGGGTGCATGTGGGCGGCTGCGACGATCTCTATGCGCTGGACAAGGACGGCAAGCTCGATCCCATGCTGGCGGGCGCCCCGTGAGGGCGTTCAAGGCGGCCTGCCTGCAGGTCAACGCCTGCAATGACCTGATGGCCAATTGCGAGGCCGCCGCCGCTCTGGCTGTCGAGGCCCGCGCCGCCGGCGCCGAACTGATCCTGATGCCCGAGAACGTGGCGATGATGGAGTGGGGACGCTCCAACATCGTGCTGAAGGCCCAGCCGGAAGAGGACCATCAGGCCCTCAGGTTCTTCCGCGATCTGGCGCGCGAGATCGGCGCCTGGCTGCATATCGGCAGCCTGCACATTCTGCTGGACGGCGGCATGGTCGCCAACCGCACCTATGTGCTCCGCCCCGACGGCGAGATCGCGGCGCGCTATTCCAAGATCCATATGTTCGACGTGGATCTGGGCCTGGGCGAGGTCTACAAGGAATCCGCCACCTTCGCCCCCGGCGACGAGGCGGTCTGCGTCGATCTGCCCTGGGGGCGGCTGGGGCTGTCCATCTGCTACGACCTGCGTTTCCCCCATCTCTACCGGGCGCTGGCCCATTCCGGCTCGTCCTTCCTGGCGGTGCCGGCGGCCTTCACGCGGACCACCGGCAAGGCCCACTGGCATGTGCTGCTGCGCGCCCGCGCCATCGAGACCGGCTGCTACGTCTTCGCTCCCGCCCAGTGCGGCGAGCATGTCAACGACCGCCAGACCTATGGTCATGCGCTGATCGTCAGCCCGTGGGGCGAGGTGCTGGCCGACGCGCTCGAGTGGCCCGGCTGGGTGATGGCCGATATCGATCCCGAGAAGGTCAAGGACGCCCGGCGCAAGATTCCCTGCCTCGACCACGACCGGCCGTTCGGTGTGCCGAAGCGGTAAGCCATTTTTCCGTCGAGTATTTTCACCACGAAGGCGCGAAGGCACGAAGGAGGAAGAAGGAGTTTTCACCTTCCCTTCGTGTTCCTTCCCTACCTTCGAGCCTTCGTGGCTGATCGGCGGCCGTTTCAGGTCAGCGCAGCCGGCCCCGGCCCATTAACCGCGCATATTCGCTGTACCACCTTGGCGCCGCCCTCGATGCCGTCCTCGTAGGCGATGACGGTGAGGCCCTCGGCCAGTTCCAGCAGTTCGCCCCGCTTCAGCAGGTGGTCGGGATTGGCCGGGCGGCCGAACGCCTCGTTGCCGGCGGCGAAGGTCTCGTAGAGCAGGGCGCCGCCGGGCTTCAGGGCGGCCCGGATGGACGGGAACAGCGGCCGCCACAGGTAATTGGTCACCACCACCGCGTCGAAGGAGCGGCCGGCCAGCGGCCAGGGCGAGCCGTCCTCCAGATCGGCGGCGATCAGCTCCGCCCCCTCGGCGAGGCGGGCCTGGGCCACGTCGCGGTCCATGGCGGTCACCGGATGGCCGCGCTCCAGAAACAGCCGGGAATGCCGCCCGCCGCCGCAGGCGAGGTCGAGCACCGTGCCTCCCGCCGGCACCAGGGCGGCGAAGCGGGCGATCCAGGGGGAGGGGGCAACGCGGAACGGGTCGGTACCCATGGGCTTATCCGTGCGGTGGAGGCTGTAATAACTCTGAGATATCTGTTAGGAAGGTTTCCAGGTAACGGATATCAGCGACCATGATCCTGTTCGAATTGCGCTGCTCTGGCGAGCATCATTTTGAGGCTTGGTTCAAGGACGGCGCCACCTACGACAGGCAGGCGGCGGCCGGCGGGATTTCCTGCCCGGTGTGCGGCGATGCCCGGATCGAGAAGGCTCCCATGGCGCCGCGTCTGGCCAAGGCGCGCGGCGCGGCCCTGGATGCCCAGGCGGCGGCGGGGGAATTGCGCAAGATGCTGGTGGGACTCAAGCACAAGGTCCAGGCCAACTGCGACTATGTGGGGGAGAAGTTCCCCGACGAGGCCCGCAAGATTCATTACGGTGACGCCGAGGCCCGGCCCATCTATGGCGAGGCCACCCCCGAGCAGGCGCGGGAGCTTGAGGACGAGGGCGTTGCCGTCGCCCGCGTTCCCTGGGTGCCCGAGGGGAATTAGACTTCCAATCGCCGTGGCGGAAGGCCTATGCTGCGCCGCAGCAAGGGCTCATTTCTGGTGCGGTATGCCTATCTTCTACCTGCGCAGGCTTTCGGGCGATCGGCGCACATCCTCCGCCAACAAGCATCTCGGCTATTCCCTGGCCTTCATCGCGGGCGCCATCAACGCCGGCGGTTTCCTGGCCGTCGAGCGCTATACCTCGCACATGACCGGCATCGTCTCGTCCCTGGCCGACAATCTGGTCACCAACGAACTGGGCGCCGTGCTGGTCGGCCTGGGCTCGCTGGCGGCCTTCATCGCCGGTTCGGCCTATTCGGCGATCCTGATCAACTGGGGGCGTCACCACCGCATGCACAGCAAATACGCCTATCCCCTGCTGTGGGAGGCGATCCTGCTGCTGTGCTTCGGGTTGATGGGCGGTTCCCTCGAACTGCATCAGAGCGCCTTCATCCCGGTCACCGTGATGCTGCTGTGCTTCATCATGGGATTGCAGAACGCCATCATCTCCAAGATTTCCAACTCGGAAATCCGCACCACCCACATGACCGGCATCGTCACCGATATCGGCATCGAGCTGGGCAAGGCCTTCTATATCAATTCCCAGTCGGAATCCGAGCATTACCAGCCGGTGCGGGCCAACAAGGCCCGGCTTGCCGTGCTGTCATGCCTGCTGCTGTCGTTCCTGGCGGGCGGGGTGGCGGGCGCCATCGGCTTCAAGGTCGTGGGCTACGCCTCGACCATTCCCTTGGCGGTGTTCCTGGTCTTCCTGGCCATCGTGCCCCTGGTCGACGATGCCCGCACCCGGTTCCGGGTGTTCACCCGTCACCGGCTGCATTGATATCCGTCCCTGGGGCATGGGGCGAAGCTACCCCTTTACCCCGAACAGCATGTAGTTGATGTCGAGATTGTCGGTTTCGCGCCAGGAATCCGACAGGGGGTTGTAGGCCATGCCGGCCATCTGGCGCACGGTGACGCCCCGGTCGCGCAGCATGGCGGCGAATTCCGAGGGGCGGACGAATTTCTGCCAGTCGTGGGTGCCCTTGGGCAGCCAGCCCAGCACGTATTCGGCGCCGACCACCGCCAGGGCCCAGGCCTTGGCGGTACGGTTCAGGGTGGCGCCCATGAATACGCCGCCGGGCTTCAGGCGGGCGGTGGCGTGGCCGAGGAAGGCGGCGACGTCGGGGACGTGCTCGACCACCTCCATGGACAGCACCACGTCGAAACTTTGGGCGGGGTCCAGTTGCTCGGGGGTCGACATCCGGTAGTCCACCGGCACGCCCGATTGTTCGGCGTGCAGGCGGGCGACGGCCACGTTCTTATCGCCCGCGTCGATTCCGGTGACGGCGAAGCCCATGCGGGCCAGGGGCTCGGACAACAGGCCGCCGCCGCAGCCGACATCCAGCAGGGAAAGGCCCTCGAACGGGCGCATCAGGCTTTCGTCACGGCCGAAATGAGCGGCGAAATGGCGACGCATGAAGGCCAGACGTACGGGATTGAAGCGGTGCAGCGGCTTGAACTTGCCGGTCGGGTCCCACCAGGCCTCGGCCATGGCGGTGAACCGGGCGATTTCGTCGGGCGATGCCGTGCCCAGTTGATCCATGTATTTCCACTCCGCCGTCAACATTTCGTCAGGGGGCCGCGCTTGCGTCCCGCTGGGCGACAGAGTATGAATACGCGCCCTTCCGGCGGCAACCGCGCAAATGAGAGTTTTTGGCGGCCGACGGCGAGGGAGGATATGGATCAGCCCGGGGCTGGGACAACAAGGGTTTTCTCATGGCTCGCATCGTAATGAAATTCGGCGGCACCTCGGTCGCCGACATCGAGCGCATCAAGAATGTCGCCAACCGCGTCAAGCGGGAATTCGACGCCGGCAACGAGGTTGCGGTGGTGGTCTCGGCCATGTCGGGCGCCACCAACCAGCTGGTCGCCTGGTGCAACCAGATCGCGCCGCTGCACGACGCCCGCGAATACGACGCGGTGGTCGCCACCGGCGAGCAGGTGACCATCGGCCTGCTGGCCATCGCGCTGCAGGAACTGGGTGTCGAGGCCCGTTCGTGGTGCGGCTGGCAACTGCCGATTCACACCGACGGCGTGCACGGCAAGGCGCGTATCATGTCCATCGAGACGGACGAGATGATCGCCCGCATGGGCAAGGGCGAGGTGGCGGTGGTCGCCGGCTTCCAGGGCCTGGGTCCGGACAAGCGGATTTCGACGCTCGGCCGCGGCGGCTCGGACACCTCGGCGGTGGCGCTGGCGGCGGCCTTGCATGCCGATCGCTGCGACATCTACACCGACGTGGACGGCGTCTACACCACCGACCCGCGCATCGTCTCCGTGGCCAGGAAGCTCGACAAGATCACCTATGAGGAGATGCTCGAGCTGGCCTCTGTCGGCGCCAAGGTGCTGCAGACCCGCTCGGTCGAAATGGCCATGAAGCACCGCGTGCGCGTTCAGGTGCTTTCCAGCTTCGAAGACAAGCCCGGTACTCTCGTTTGCGATGAGGATGAGATCGTGGAAAAGGAATTGGTGAGCGGCATCGCCTACAGCCGCGACGAGGCGAAGATCACCCTGGTGCGCGTGGCCGACCGGCCGGGCGTTGCGGCCTCCATCTTCGGCCCGCTGGCCGATGCGGCGGTCAACGTGGACATGATCGTGCAGAACGTGTCCGAGGACGGCAAGTCCACCGACCTGACCTTCACCGTCGGCAACGCCGATCTGGAGCGGGCCAAGAAGGTGCTGGAGGAGGCCAAGGCCTCCCTGGGCTTCGAGAAGCTGCTGGCCGACCCCAACGTGGTCAAGGTCTCGGTGATCGGCGTCGGCATGCGCTCGCACGCCGGCATCGCCCAGAAGATGTTCCAGACCCTGGCGTCCGAGGGTATCAATATTCAGGTGATCTCCACCTCGGAGATCAAGATCAGCGTGCTGATCGAGGAAAAGTACACCGAACTGGCCCTGCGCGCGCTTCATACCGCCTACGGTCTGGACGCCGCGTAAGCGGGGCTATTGCCAGAGGGCCTGATGGATAAGGCGAGGCAGCGGCTCGAACACCTGTGGCGGCGCGGACGGGAATTTCTCGGCACCGAATACGCCATCATGGGTGGGGCGATGTCGTGGATTTCCGAACGCCGGCTGGTCGCCGCCATCTCCAATGGCGGCGGTTTCGGCGTGCTCGCCTGCGGCTCCATGCCGCCCGGCCTGCTGCGCGAGGAAATCCGCGCCACCCAGGAACTGACCGTCAAGCCGTTCGGCGTCAACCTGATCACGCTGCATCCCGATCTGGACGCCCTGATCGACGTCTGCGGCGAGATGCAGGTGGGCCATATCGTGCTGGCCGGTGGCCTGCCGTCCGCCGCCGCCATCAAGCGGGCCAAGGATACCGGCGCCAGGGTGATCTGCTTCGCCCCCGCCGTGGTGCTGGCCAAGAAGCTGCTGCGGGCCGGCGTTGACGCCTTGGTGATCGAAGGCGCCGAGGCCGGCGGCCATGTGGGGCCCGTCGCCACCAGCGTGCTGGCCCAGGAAATCCTCCCGGTGGTCGAGCAGGTGCCGGTCTTCGTGGCCGGCGGCATCGGTCGCGGCGAGGCCATCGTCTCCTACCTGGAGATGGGGGCGTCGGGCTGCCAGCTGGGCACCCGCTTCGTCTGCGCCGACGAATGCATCGCGCATCCCAATTTCAAGAAGGCCTTCATCCGCGCCGCCGCCCGCGACGCCCTTCCCTCGGTGCAGGTCGATCCCCAATTCCCGGTGATCCCGGTGCGCGCGCTCGGCAACAACGCCACGCGGCGCTTCATTCTGTTCCAGATGGAGGTGATCTCCCGCTTCAAGTCCGGTGAGATCGAGCAGAAGGATGCCCAACTCGAGATCGAGCATTTCTGGGCAGGCGCCCTGAAGCGCGCCGTCATTGACGGCGATGTGGAGAACGGCTCGCTGATGGCCGGCCAGAGCGTCGGCATGGTGACACGCGAGCAGCCCACCGCCGACATCCTGCGGGAGTTGCTCGATCAGGCCCTGGCCGCCTTGGCCGACCGCCACGGCCCCATTCCGGTGCAGGTTTAATATGCAGAGCGCGGGGATGACCTCGGTGTCTCGGCGCCTGCTGGGGCGGCTGCGCGACGTCATGGCGGGCAGCGGTTCGGCTCAGGAGCGCCTCGACAAGGTGGTCAAGCTGATCGCCGTCGACATGGTCGCCGAGGTGTGCTCGTGCTACATCATGCGGGCCGGCGAGGTGCTGGAACTGTTCTCCACCGAGGGCCTGAAGAAGGAATCGGTGCACCAGACCCGCCTGCGGGTCGGCGAGGGCCTGGTCGGCGACATCGCGGCCCATGCGCGGCCGCTGGCCCTGGCCGACGCCCAGTCGCATCCCAACTTCGTGTTCCGCCCGGAAACCGGTGAAGAGATCTTCCACTCGCTGATGGGCGTGCCCATCATCCGCGGCTCGCGCGTGGTCGGCGTCGTGGTGGTGCAGAACCGCACCATGCGCCACTACACCGACGAGGAGATCGAGACCCTCGAGACCGTGGCCATGGTGCTGGCCGAACTGGTGGTCTCGGGCGAGCTGGTCAACCGCGCCGAACTGGTGCCGGTGGACGGCAACGCCCTGCTGCCGCTGCGCATGGAGGGCGTCAAGCTCAACGGCGGCGTCGGCGTGGGCGTGGCGGTGCTGCACCGGCCGCGCATCACCATCCAGCGGCTGGTGGCCGAGGACCCCGATGCCGAGCTGGAGCGCCTGAAAAAGGCGCTGACCGGCATCAAGATGGCGCTGGAGGAATTGTTCTCGCGTCCCGAGATGCGCGACGGCGAGCACCGCGACGTGCTCGAGACCTACCGTATGTTCGCCGAGGACAAGGGCTGGCTGAACCGCATCAACGAGGCGATCCGCACCGGCCTGACCGCCGAGGCGGCGGTGCAGAAGGTCCACGACGACACCCGCGCCCGCATGAGTCAGATCACCGATCCGTACCTGCGCGAGCGCATGCACGATTTCGAGGATCTGGCCAACCGCCTGCTGCAGCATCTGGCCGGTGGCGACGGCGACCAGCGCCCCGGCGGGACCGATCTGCCCGACGGCGCCATCCTGATCGGCCGCAACCTGGGGCCGATGGAGCTGTTCGACTACGACCCCAAGCGGCTGCGCGGTCTGGTGCTGGAGGAAGGCTCCGCCACCTCGCACGTGGCCATCGTGGCGCGTGCGCTCGATATTCCGGTGGTCGGCCGCGTCAAGGACGTGCTCGACAAGATCGAGCCCCTCGACCCGGTGATCTGCGACGGCGACAACGGCCAGGTGTTCATTCGCCCGCCGGACGATATCCGCGAGACCTATATCGACGCCATCGGCCAGCGCCAGTTGCGTCAGGCCGTCTATGCCCGGCTGCGCGAATTGCCGGCCGTCACCCGCCAGGGTGTGCGCATCGGCATCCACATGAATGCCGGCCTGCTGCTCGACATGCAGCATCTGCACGATTCGGGGGCCGACGGCATCGGGCTGTACCGTACCGAGCTGCCCTTCATGGCGCGTTCCAGCCTGCCCGACGTGGCGGCCCAGACCCTGCTCTACAAGAAGATCCTCGATCAGGCCGAGGGCAAGCCGGTGGTGTTCCGCACCCTGGATGTGGGCGGCGACAAGGTGCTGCCCTACTGGAATCCCTACGAGGAGGACAATCCGGCCCTGGGCTGGCGGTCCATCCGCATAACCCTGGACCGTCCGGCGGTGATGCGTGCGCAGTTGCGCGCCCTGCTGCGTGCCGCCCAGGGGCGCGAATTGTCGGTGATGTTCCCCATGGTCGCCGAGGTGTCCGAATTCGTTCAGGCCAAGCGCATCCTGGACAAGGAGTTGGAGCACGAGCGTCAGGCCGGCTCGCCGCTGCCCACCAAGGTGCTGGTCGGCACCATGCTGGAGGTGCCCGCCCTGGCCCTGCAGCTGGACGCGCTGCTGCCCATGGTGGATTTCGTCTCCATCGGCTCCAACGATCTGACCCAGTTCCTGTTCGCGGTGGATCGCGGCAATCCGCGCATCGCCGAACGCTACGATCCGCTGGCCCCGGCCATGATCCGCTTCATGCGCTATGTCGCGGTGAAGTGCGGCCAGTACCGCGTCTCGCTGTCGGTGTGCGGCGAAATGGCCGGGCGTCCGCTGGAGGCCATGACCCTGATCGGTGCCGGCATCCGCAACCTGTCGCTGTCGGCTCCCAATATCGGCCCGGTGAAGACCATGATCCGCAGCCTGGATATCCCCGCGCTGGAAGCCTATCTCAACACGCTTCTCAAATCGCCCGACCACAGCCTGCGGAACAAGCTCAAGACGTTCGCGCTCGATCACGGCGTGGTCCTGTGATGTTGCCACCCCTCATGGGGTTTTGCTAAACAAGGTCGCCACACGCATAGCGAAAAGGCTCGCCCGACGTGGATAGCACAGCTTCTGATCCCCAGACCGAGACTCCCGCCGCCGCCGCCGAGCCGGTGGTTGTCCCCGAAGCCATACCGCCCGTCCCCGAGCCTGTCGTCGAGGCCGCGGCTCCCGCCGCCGCCCTGGCGGTCAATGCCGGAGTGGGGGCCACCCTGCGGGCGGCCCGTGAAGGCATGGGCAAGGCCCTGCCCGAATGCGCCAAGCTGCTGCGCATCCGCCAGCCCTTCCTGGAGGCGCTGGAAGAGGGGCGCCACCGCGACCTGCCGGGCGGCACCTATGCCGCCGGCTTCCTGCGCACCTACGCCGAGTTCCTTGGCCTGGACAGCGAGGAGATGGTCCGCCGCTTCCGCGAGGAAGGGGCCGGCGGCTTCAAGAACCGCACCGAGCTGACCTTCCCTTCGCCGGTGTCCGAGGGACGCATCCCCGGCGGCGCCGTCATCTTCCTGGGACTGATCCTGGCGGCGGTGGCCTATGGCGGCTGGTATCTGCTGTCCTCGGCCGAGACCAAGGTCACCGAGATGGTTCCGCCGCTGCCCGACCGTCTGGCCGGCGTGCTCAACCGTCAGGCCAGCCTGACCGGCGAGAGCAAGCCGGCGGCCGATGCCGCCCAGGAGCCCGTGAAGGCCAAGGAAGAGGTGGTTCCGCCGCCGGAGACGGAGGACGAGAAGCCCGTCGCCATCCAATCCCCGGCGCTGCCGCAGAATGCCGCCGCTCCCGAGCCCGCCAAGGTCGAGCCCCCCAAGGTGGAACCGGCCAAGGTGGAGCCGGCCAAGGTCGAGGCTCCCAAGATCGAGCCGGTCAAGGTGGAACCGCCCAAGGTCGAGCCGGCCAAGGTCGAACCGGCCAAGGTCGAGCCGGCCAAGGTCGAACCTCCCAAGACGGACGCGCCCAAGGCCGAGCCCGCCAAGGTTGATCCGCCCAAGGTCGAGGTGCCCAAGGCTGAGACGGCCGCCACCACCGCCGTTCCCGACGGCAAGGTCTATGGCGCCGAGTACGCCGATGCCCGCGTGGTGCTGAAGGCCACCGGCGACGATTGCTGGATTCAGGTGCGCGAGGTGGACGGTTCCCTGCTGATGAGCCGCCTGCTGCGCCGGGGCGACAGTTTCCGGGTTCCCAACCGTTCCGGCCTCAACCTGATGGTGGGCAATGCCGGATCGCTGGAGGTCAGCATCGACGGCCGCAAGGTTCCGGCTCTGGGCGCCACGGGGCAGGTGCGGCGCGACATCCGCCTCGATCCCGACAAGCTGGCGACCGGGGGCTGATAACCATAAATAGGTTGTCGCTTTCGGAGCTTGGCCCGAATGCGTTATAACGCCTCGCCCCGCTCGGCCCATCGGCCGGCCGGGCCGAGGCCCCTTTTGTCAGCGAGAGTGTCCCATGAGTCTGCGGCCCTACCGTGAAATCGCCCGGCGCAAGTCGCGGCAAATCCATGTCGGTTCCGTGGCGGTCGGCGGCGACGCCCCCATTTCGGTCCAGACCATGACCAACACGCTGACCACCGACATCAAGGGAACGCTGGAGCAGATTCGCCGCGCCGCCGATGCCGGTGCCGATCTGGTGCGCGTCTCGTGCCCGGACGAGGAGTCCACGGCGGCGTTCAAGACCATCGCCAGGGAATCGCCGGTTCCGCTGATCGCCGACATCCATTTCCACTACAAGCGCGGCATCGAGGCCGCCGAGGCCGGCGCCGCCTGCCTGCGCATCAATCCCGGCAACATCGGCTCGCACGAGCGGGTGCGCGAAGTGGTGAAGGCCGCCAAGGATCATGGCTGCTCCATGCGCATCGGCGTCAATGCCGGCTCGCTGGACAAGCACCTTTTGGACAAGTACGGCGAGCCCTGCCCGGAAGCCCTGGTGGAAAGCGCGCTGGAACATGCCAAGCTGCTCGAGGACAACGACTTCTTCGAGTTCAAGATCGCCGTGAAGGCCTCCGACGTATTCCTGGCCGTCGCCGCCTATCAGGGGCTGGCCAAGGCCTGCGACTATCCCCTGCACCTGGGCATCACCGAGGCCGGCGGCCTGATCGGCGGCACGGTGAAGTCGTCCATCGGCATCGGCTCGCTGCTGTGGCAGGGGATCGGCGACACGTTGCGCGTCTCGCTGTCCGCCGACGTGACCGAGGAGGTCAAGGTCGGCTTCGAGATGCTGAAGGCGCTGGACCTGCGTCATCGCGGTGTGCGCATCGTCTCGTGCCCGTCCTGCGCCCGCCAGGGCTTCGACGTCATCAAGACGGTGGAGACCCTGGAAAACCGCCTGTCCCATATCCGCGCCCCGGTGACCCTGTCCATCCTGGGCTGCGTGGTCAACGGCCCCGGCGAGGCCCGCGAGACCATGGTGGGCATCACCGGTGGCGGCAGCGACAATCACAAGGTCTATATCGGCGGCTCGCCCGACCATAATGTCGACGGCAAGTCCATGGTCGACCACATCGTCGAACTGGTCGAGGCGCGCGCCGCCGCCATCGAGGCCGCCAAGCAGAAGGAAAGCTGATTTTGTCCAGCCTGCAACCGGTTCGCGGCACCCACGATCTGCTGCCCGACGAGGCCCGCCGCCACCGCTGGGTGGAGGAAACCGCCTTCACCGCCGCCCGCCGTTACGGCTTCGGCGAGATCATGACCCCCATCTTCGAGTTCACCGACGTGTTCGCCCGTACCCTGGGCGAGACCTCGGACGTGGTGACCAAGGAGATGTACACCTTCGCCGACCGTTCGGGTGAATCCATCACGCTACGCCCCGAGGGCACCGCCGGTGTGGCGCGTGCCTTTATCTCGGGCGGTCTGGCCCAGTCGCTGCCGCTGAAGCTGTTCTACCGCGGCCCCATGTTCCGCCACGAACGCCCACAGAAGGGCCGGCTGCGCCAGTTCCATCAGGTGGGCGTCGAGTTGCTGGGCGTGGAATCGCCCCTGGCCGACGTGGAGGTCATCGCCGTGGCCTGGCGGGTGCTGTCCGAGCTGGGCCTGGCCTCCAAGGTGCGCTTGGAGATCAACACCCTGGGCGATGCCGAAAGCCGCGAGACCTACCGCAACACCCTGGTGGCCTACCTCTCCCAGTTCCGCGATTCGCTGTCCGAGGACAGCCGCAACCGGCTGGAGCGCAATCCCCTGCGCGTCCTGGATTCCAAGGATGAGGGTGATCGCCGCATCGTCGAGAACGCGCCGTTGATGACCGAATCCCTGTCACCGGCCGCCCGCGAGTTCTTTACCCAGGTGACCGACGGGCTGCACGCGCTGGGCATCCCCTTCCTGCTCAACCCCCGACTGGTGCGCGGCCTGGACTACTACTGCCACACCGCCTTCGAGTTCACCACCACCGAGCTGGGCGCCCAGGGCACCGTGCTGGCTGGCGGCCGCTATGACGAGCTGATCGCCACCATGGGCGGCCAGCGGACTCCGGGCATCGGCTGGGCCGCCGGGGTGGAGCGCCTGTCCATGCTGGTGGGCGAGGTCGCCGATGTCGTGCGGCCGATCAGCGTCATCCCCATGGGCGACACAATGGCCGCCCTGGCGGTGGCCGAGCGGCTGCGCCGTACCGGCCGCAGCGTCGAGATGGGTTTCTCCGGCAATATGAAGAAGCGCATGGCCCGCGCCAACAAGGTCAATGCCCGCTTCGCCGTGATCCTGGGCGAGGAGGAGGCGGCCAGGGCCGCCGTCACCATCCGCGACCTGGACACGTCCAGTCAGGACGAGGTGCCGCTGGCGCAGCTGGAGGATTACCTCGGCCGCCAGTCGTAGCGAGGTTTCGGGGGTGAGTGGGTCCTCGCATCGTCTGGTCGTCGTCGGAGCCAACCATCGGTCGGCTTCCCTGTCCTTGCGCGATGCGCTGTTCGTGGACGATGCCGCCGCCCCCGCCTTTCTTGATGGGCTGAAGCGGGCCGGTCTGGCCGAGGGCCTGGTGCTGGCCACCTGCGATCGCGTCGAGATCTGGGCCGAGGACGTGGACCCGGACCACGCCGCCCGGCTGGTGGGCGAGGCCCTGGCCGTCAGGGCGGGGTTGGAGGCGTCCACCCTTGCTCCCCATCTCTACACCCTGTCGGGCGGCGATGCCGTGCGCCACGGCTTTACCGTCACCGCCTCGCTGGATTCCCTGGTGATCGGCGAGCCGCACGTCACCGGGCAGGTCAAGGCCGCCCACCGGCTGGCCCGCGATGCCGGGTGTTGCGGCGGCGAGCTGGATCATTTCCTTCAGGCCGCCTTCGCGGTCGCCAAGCGGGTGCGCAGCGAGACCTCCATCGGCGAGGGGCCGGTCAGTATCGCCGCGGCCGCCGTCCAGACCGCCCGCGACCTGCACGGCGAGATGGGGGGCCTGCGCGCCCTGCTGGTCGGCACCGGCGAGATGGGCGAACTGGTGGCGGAAAGCCTGCTGGCCGCCGGGTTGAAGGACATCTCGGTCACCGCGCCGCGCACCGCCCGCGCCGAGGCGGTGGCCAAATCGCTGGAGGGCCACGTGCTGGCCTTCGAGGATCTGCGGGAGTCCCTGGCCTCGTTCGACGTGGTACTGACCTGCGTCGGGGCGCGGACCGTCTCGGTGACCTCGGACATGGTGACCAACGCGCTGCGAAAGCGCCGGAGGAAGCCGGTCTTCCTGGTCGATGCCGGCATTCCCGGCGACATCGAGCCGGCGGTGAACAGGGTGGATGGCGCCTTTCTCTACGATCTGGCCGATCTGGAGAAGGTGGCGCTGGAAGGCCGCGCCACCCGCGAGGCCGCCGCCCGGGCCGCCCGGAACATCGTCGAGGCCGAGGCCCAGGCCTTTCTCAAGGGCCGCGCGGCGCGGGCCGCCGTGCCGGCCATCGTCGCCCTTCGCACCCGCTTCGACGAAACCCGCGAGCAGGTGCTGGCCGAAGCCGGCAACGACGCCGCCGAAGCCACCAGGCTGCTGGTCAACCGCCTTTTGCATGCCCCCAGCGAGGCCATGAAGAATATCGCTTCCGAAGGTGCCGAGTGGCGCGCCATGGAAAAGACGCTGCGGATTCTGTTCCGCCTGGATGAGTAGGACCCCATGAATCTCGAACCGCAATTCGACAAGGTGCTGTATCGCCACGACGAGGTCCGGGCGCAGTTGTCCTCGGGCGAGGGGATGGATTCCCAGTCCTTCCAGCGCCTGTCCAAGGAACTGGCCGAACTGGACCCGGTGGTCACCGCCGTCCTCGCCTTCCGCAAGGCCCGGGAAGACATGGTCCAGGCCGCCGAGATGATGAACGATCCCGACATGAAGGATCTGGCCGAGGAGGAGTTCTACGCGCTGAAGGAGCGGCTGCCCGCCCTGGAGCGCGAGGTGCAGATCATGCTGCTGCCCAAGGACGAGGCCGACGAAAAGAACGCCATCCTGGAAGTGCGCGCCGGGACCGGCGGCGAGGAGGCGGCGCTGTTCGCCGCCGAACTGTTCCGCATGTACGAGCGCTATGCCTCCGTGCACGGCTGGCGTTTCGAGGTGATGGACGTCAACGACACCGGCATCGGCGGGGTCAAGGAGGCCAGCGCCACCATCACGGGGCGCAACGTCTTCGCCCGCCTCAAGTTCGAATCCGGCGTCCACCGGGTGCAGCGGGTGCCGGCCACCGAATCCCAAGGCCGCATCCACACCTCGGCCGCCACCGTGGCCATCATGCCCGAGGCGGAGGAGGTGGATATCCAGCTCAACGATTCCGACCTGCGCTTCGATGTCTACCGCTCGCAGGGCTCGGGCGGCCAGTCGGTCAACACCACCGATTCGGCGGTGCGCGTCACCCATATTCCCACCGGCCTCGCCGTGGCCTGCCAGCAGGAAAAGAGCCAGCACAAGAACAAGGCCACCGCCTTGAAGCTGCTGCGGGCCCGTCTGTACGAGCGTGAACGCTCGGCCAAGGACGCCGAGCGCGCCGCCGCCCGCAAGAGCCAGGTGGGGTCGGGGGACCGTTCTGAACGCATCCGCACCTATAACTTCCCCCAGGGCCGCGTCACCGATCACCGCATCAACATGACGCTCTACAAGATCGACGCGGTGATGTCGGGCGAGTCCCTGGACGAACTGGTCGAGGCCCTGGTCGCCGCCGATCAGGCCGAGCGTCTGGCCGAGATGGAATAATGACCACCGCCGGTCAGGCCATCAACGCGGCGGCCGCCCGGCTGACCGGGGTGGGGATCGATACCGCCCATTACGACGCCCGCCTGATGGTGGCCGAGGTTCTGGGGGTCGAGATGCGGCGCCTGCCGTCCTCCCACCATGCCGAACTGAACGGCGACGAGGCGGCACGGCTGGCGGCCATGCTGGACCGCCGGCTGGTCCGCGAGCCCATGTCCCATATCCTCGGGCGGCGGGGTTTCTGGACCCTGGAGTTCCAGGTGACCGCCGATACGCTCGACCCGCGCCCCGACACCGAGGCCCTGATCGAGGCGGTGCTGGCCGCGCTGGACGACCGGGGCCGGCCCCGGCGCCTGCTGGATTTCGGCACCGGAACGGGGTGTATCCTGCTGACCCTGCTGTCGGAACTGGGCCATTCCACCGGCCTGGGCATCGACGCCAGCCAGGCCGCCCTGGCGGTGGCGGGGCGCAATGCCGGGGTGCTGGGGCTGGCGTCGCGCGCCGAGTTCCGCCTGGGCGACTGGGGCAATGGGCTCGAGGGGGCGTTCGACGTCGTCGTCTCCAATCCTCCTTATATTCCCGACGGCGATATCGACGGCCTGGAGCCCGAGGTGGCCCGCTACGAGCCGCGTTCCGCCCTGGCCGGCGGCCCCGACGGGCTGGAGTGCTATCGCCGCCTGATCCCCCATATGGCCCGCCTGCTGGCCTCCGGCGGTGTCGCCGCCCTGGAGGTGGGAGCCGGACAGGCCGCCGAGGTTTCCGCCTTGCTGGCGGCGGCCGGATTGCCCGGTGCCACCACGCGGCGCGACCTGGGCGGCATCGAACGCTGTGTCATTGTGCAGCGCGTAAAATAATTGTTGGAATACCGGCCGCTCGCGACTAGTGTTGCCCCACGCGCGCCATTTCGAACCGGGGGATCGCGTCGAGCCCTTTCGCTCCGCCCTCGGTTCAGCGCCGTGTACTCCCCCATCGCCGCCCCGAGATCGGACGCGGATAGGCCGTGCAGAGATGTCGGCGGGGAGGCCTCTAACGGAGAGCACACTCGTGAACCATGAAGGCAGGACCTCTTTGAATCCCAAGCAGCGTTCCCGTGGACGGGGACCCAACGGCGGCGGTGGCGGCAAGAAGCACGGCGGCGGTGGTGGTGGCGGCGGTGGTGGCGGTGGCATTCCCAACCGCAATCAGGTGTTCGACAGCAACGGCCCCGAGGGCCGTATTCGCGGCAATGCCCATCAGGTGCTGGAGAAGTACCTGTCGCTGGCCCGCGATGCCTCGTCCCAGGGCGACCGCGTCGCCGCCGAGAATTACTACCAGCACGCCGAGCACTATTTCCGGGTGATCAACGCCCAGAACCAGAACAACGGCCGCCCGCGCCAGCAGATGCCCACCCCCGCCGAGGACCAGAGCATGGGCGGCGAGGGCGAAGGCGAGGACGAGAACGGCGGCGAGCCCCAGGCCCGTCAGGTTCAGGCCCAGCCCCAGGCGCCGGTGCCGGGCGAGGGCGAGCAGCCCGACATCGTCATGCCGGCCGAGCCCGTCGAGGGCTGACCGGTACCGACCTAGTGTTTCCGTGAGAAGAGCGGCGCGTCCACGTCATTGTCGTGGCGCGCCAGCGCTTCCAGGAAGGCGGTGAACAGTTTCCGCCGCGCTTCGCCGTCGTCGGGCGGGATTTCCGCCAGGGCGGCCAGCATGCCCAGCAGGTCGTGGTGATCGCGGATCATCACCTGGCGCGACGCCCAGTCGGCGGTGATGAACAATTCCTCTTCCACATGAAAGTGGTCGGCCATGCGCTCTTGCAGCATGTGGATGGCGCGCGCCACCTTGGCTTCGCTGTGGCTGTCGGTGATGACCGGCTGCAGCCGGTTCATCACGCGGTAAAGGCGGGTGTGCTCGGCCTCCATGGCCGGATCGCAATCCTCGTGGTCCCAGGTGGGCATGGTGGCCTCTCCCCATTGCGGAACTGCTTCCAATCTGGGGATTCGGCCGTCCGGATTCCAGATGGCAATAGGTCTAACGGCAGGGATGCGACGGCGGAATCACCGCCCGCCCCAGGCGCACCGGCTCCTGGTGGACGGGGCCGGAATAATCCAGCGTCACGTCGGGCAGGACGATCACCGGGCCGAAGCGCTGCTCCAGTGCCGGGATGCCCGGGAACCAGTCCAGGGGCTCGCCCGGCCTGGGGGCGTCCTGGTGGTCGATGTCGCGATAGCGCCCATCCAGCGCCTGATCCCACAGGACCAGGGCGCCGGTGCGGCGGATATCCTCGTCGGACAGCCAAGGCGCCATCTTGGGGTCTGCTTCGCTGTAGACGCGGGGACGCTCGTGCAGCCGGTACGAGGCGGTCCCGCCCAACCAGGCTTCGCCGATGATCACCGGTACCGGGCCGTCGCAGACCTGACTCCAGCCGGCGGCGGCGGCGGCGGCCAGCGGTTTGGCGGGGAAACGCGACCACTTGCCTTCGTCCATGTCGGCGATGATGCCGGTGAAGATCAGCACATAGGTGACCGCCATGGCCACCGTCAGGCCGCTGGTCCAGGCCAGCAGCCGGTTGATCCGCCATGGGGTGGGAGAAGGATAGAACAGATGCAGCAGCAGCAGCGGAAGGGGCAGGAAGAATGACGAGGCCCATTCCACCCGCAATCCGCCGCCGGTGACGGCCGACAGGATCACCACGATCACCGCGGGGCCGAGGCTCATCAGCAGCAGGAAGCGGTCCCGGCTGCACAGTCTCCTTCTCTGCAGTCTCGGCAGTCCCAGTCCGCCCACCAGGGCGATCATCAGCGAGCCGCACATGCCGGCCATGGTCAGCAGGGCCACGGCGGGGTTGATCAGGTGACGGTCGAGGAAGCTCTCGTCGCTCAGCCCCGCGCCGCTGGACAGATAGCGCAGCGGCCCCAGATTATGGGTCAGGACCCAGTGGATATGCGGTCCGGCCACCAGCAGGCACAGCCCCACCGCCCCCCAGGCCCCCGGTGAGCGCAGCACCCAGCGGTGGCCCGGCGTCACCACCACATGGATCAGCAGCAGCAGCGGCAGGATCAGGATGGTGTACTTGGCCAAAATCCCCGCGCCGAGCGCGATTCCCAGCAGCGGCCAAGCCCAGTTCCGCCGCTCCTCGATGGCCAGATGGGCCAGCAGGATGGCGGCGCACCAGGGCAGGTTGAGGATGATGTTGTGATTGAAGTGGGGGACGATATAGCTGTAGTAGCCCAGAACCGGCAAAGCCACCACCGCCAGGGCGGCGGTCATGGGGGGCTCGTAGCGGCGGGCCAGCAGGTAGATGCAGGCGAACGAGCCCGTCATCACCATGACGCTCAGGCCGTAGACGACGGCATCCGAGGCGCCGAACAGCGCAAAGGCGATCTCGGTCATCCAGCTGATCAGCGGCGGGTGCTTGAAGAAGCCCGGCTGCCACTCCAGCCCCCAGTAGACGATCTGGATGGTATCGCGATTAAGAGTGGTATTGACCGCCAGCGGAAGGCAGACCCAGGTCAGGGCATAAAGGCAGAACGACAAGGTCAACAGGGCCTTCACCCCGATGACAAGCTTGCGTTCCGATTTGGCAATGTCTAGCGACAGGCCCATCAATTGCGCTGCTGACGACGTATGATAAGGAGTCCCCTACAGGATCGGCCTCACCCTACCTCAGCCATGATACAAGGCAGAAGCAAAATCGGCGGATTTGTTACACAGAGTTACAGAGCTTCGCCGCCCCCAATCCCGCCCGATACCCGGTGGTGAAACAGCCGGTCAGCAGGTAGCCGCCGGTGGGGGCTTCCCAGTCCAGCATCTCGCCGGCCACGAAGGTTCCCGGCCGGCGTTTGAGCATCAGATTTTCGTCCAGTTCCGCCAGGGCGACGCCGCCGGCGGTGGAGATGGCCTCGGCCACGGGGCGGGGGCGCAGCGGTCGCAGGGGCAGGGCCTTGATGGTCCGGGCCAGGATGGCGGGGTTCGTTTCGGCGGTTGCTTCGCGCAGCAGGGCCAGCGCCATGGGATTGAGGGGCAGGGCCTTCTTCAGGAAGGTGGACAGCGAGCGCGAGCCGCGCGGCCGCGCCAGGGCCGCCGCCACCCGCTCGGGGCTCCAATCGGGCATCAGGTCGACCAGCAGCGTTGCCTCGCCCGCGGCGGCAAGGCCGTCGCGCAGTTCCGCCGACAGGCCGTAGACGGCCCCGCCCTCGATACCGTTGGTGGTGACGGTGATCTCGCCGCGCCGTCTGGTGCCGGCGTAGGACAACTCCACCGTGCCGGTGCGGCCACCGGCGAAGCGTTCGGCGAAGCTGGCGCTCCAGTCCAGGTCGAAGCCGCAATTGGCCGGGCGCAGCGGGGTGATCTCCACACCCGTTTCCGTCAGGATGGGTGCCCAGCCGCCGTCCGAGCCGAGATTGGGCCACGAGGCACCGCCCAGGGCCAGGATACAGGCCCTGGCCTCGACCGTTTCCTCGCCCTCCGGCCCGGCGAAGCGCAAGCGGCCTTGGGCGTCCCAACCCAGCCAGCGGCGGCGGGTGTGGAGGAGCACGCCCAGGGAGCGCAACCGGCGAATCCAGGCGCGCAGCAGCGGCGCCGCCTTCATCTCGGCAGGGAACACCCGGCCCGACGAACCGATGAACGTCTCGATCCCCAGTCCTTCCGCCCAGGCGCGCAACTGTGCGGGGCCGAACTCGGCCAGCAGCGGCGCCATGAAGGCGGCGGCGGCACCATAGCGGCCGGTGAAACGCTCCAGCGGCTCGGAATGGGTGAGGTTGAGCCCGCCCTTGCCGGCCAGCAGGAATTTGCGTCCCGGCGACGGCATGGCGTCGAACACCTCGACCGCCAATCCGCGCGCAGCCATGATCTCGGCGGCCATCAATCCGGCCGGACCTGCCCCGACGACGACGATTTTCATATTTTTCCCCTGGAGGCTTCTATTGATACCGGCGGCCCCGGCCCCCATGATAACGGCCATGGTGGTGTCCTGTCCCGCTCAGGAACCGAGGGTCCGAAGGAAAGACGGCAAACGATGATTGCGAAACAGGCTCCCAAATGGCTGGCTCCCGACGGCTCGCCGGTGGCGTGCGTCGAGAAGCTCAAGGTGCTGGAAGAGAATCTGGCCGAGTTCCGCACCCTGGCCCTGGAATTGCTGGAAGACGCCGTCCTGATGGGCTGCGATCCCGAACTGGTGCGCGACGTGCTCAAGGCCGAGGTGGAGGGCGTGGACACCCATTTCAAGCCGGCGCAGGCCCGGAAGGGCTAACCCTTCCGCCGATGCCGCGCCAGATAGAGCGGGGTTCGCGACTTCGGCACCTTGTGGATGAAGTTGTAGCGGGCCACGTGGTAGCTGGGATCGAAGCCGTAGAAGTTCAGCTTCATGTGCTCCAGTTCCTCGGCGCGGTACTGGTCCAGCGGCTTTTCCGCCTCGTCGGCGGCGCGCGACAGGCGCTTGGCGACCAGACGCTCCTCCAGGGCCGGGTCGGCGGCCAAGGCTTCGGCCATTTCCTCCACCAGCCGGCGGAACTCGGGCACACCGCGCCCGAAGCGGCAATCGACCAGCCCCAGGCGCTCCGCCTCGCTGGTGCCCATGGGCAGGCGGGCCTCGACCACTTGGCGCGCGCGCTCGGCGCCGCAGCGCCGGGGCAGCAGGTAGGTCCAGTATTCCGAGCCGTAGAGGTTGCCCATGCCTTTGTAATGGGGATTGAGCACCACGGCGTCCCGCGCCGCCACCAGATCGGCGGCCAGCGCCATGAACACGCCGCCCGCCCCGGCATTGCCCTGCATGGCGGCGATGGTGAAGTGGCTGCCGCAGGTGATGATCTCGCGGCACAGATCGTTCATGGCGTTGATGTTGGCCCAGGATTCTTCGGCCGGGCTCTGGGCGCTTTCGATGGTGCACAGATGGATGCCGTTGGACCAGAAATCCGGACCGCCCATCAGCACGATCACCTTGGTGGGCCGGCTTGCCGCCTTGGCGAAGGCATCCTTCAGCCGCCGGCACTGGTCGGTGCTCATGGCGCCGTTGACGAAGGGGAAGTGCAGGTATCCCACCCCGTGGCGCTCGTCGTACCAGATGTCGTGATAGCCGGGGAGGTCCGGCAGGTGATCCTGGGACCCCAGAACGTCCAGCGCCGGCAGCTTCAGCGCGTGGGGTTCCTTGGCCCGCAGATGGCCGATCCATACCGCGCCGTCCGTGGTGGCGCGCGCCACCGCATGGCCCGAGCGGGCGATCAGCTCGCCCGGCTTGCCCGAAAGCCCCGCCGCCGCATGGGCGTCATAAAGATAGACCGACCGGTCGAGCATGCTGTCCAGCAGGCCCGGCGTACCGTCGGCCGAGCGGATTTTGCGCAGCACGGTGGCCGTGTCGTCCCTGGCCCAGTCGATGGCCCGTTCCGCCTGTTTCACCGCCGGCTTGAAGGGCGCCAAAGTGGGGCGACCGACCGGTCCGTCGGAGAGGCGGGCGAGGGCGTCGAGCACCGCGTCGACCGCCCCGTCGGCCACTTCGTTGCGGTAGAGGCTGGACTTGGTGGCGTGGCGCAGGGCAAAGGTGCGGCTGGCCCACACCGGGCCTTCGTCCATGCCGGATTCGGCCTGCAGCACGGTGACGCCCCATTCCGCGTGGCCTTCCAGGATGGCCCAGTCGAGCGCCGCCGGTCCCCGGTCGCCGGGCGGGCCGGGATGGACTACCAGACACAGGTGGTTCCTCCACACCGCGTCGGGGATGGCGCGCTTCAGGAAGGGGGCGACGATCACGTCGGGCCGCGCCATCTCCACCGCCTGGATGGTGACGGCGTCGTTGACGTCGAATTCGCAGGTGACCTCGTGGCCCAGTTCGCCCAGTTCCACCCACAGGCGCTGGGTCAGGGAGTTGAAGGAATGGGCAAGGAGGAGGATTTTCATTTTGTCAGTCCCTCAAGCGCCGGGCGCCCACCTCCGTGGGCTTGGCTCCCGCGCCATAAGGCGCGCCGGCCCTTGGCCGCAAGGCGATGGCACGCCATCGCTAGCAAATCCTCGGCAATTGCTCGCCGGCCAGCCAGTCCACCACCCGGTTGCCGCCCATGCGGGTCTTCATCTGGACGAAGTGGTGGGAATCCTCGCGACATGCCCCGATGCGCGCCGCGTCACGGCCCAGCGGATGGGCGCGCATGATCGCCAGCAGGCGGGGCGCGTCGGCTTCGGCGCAGATGCAGATCAGCTTGCCCTCGTTGGCGACATAAAGGGGGTCGAGGCCCAGCAGTTCGCAGGCGCCCAGCACCTGCGGCTTGACCGGGACCAGGGCTTCCTCCATCAGCATGCCGACGCCCGATTGGCTGGCGATCTCGTTCAAGGTGGCGGCGAGGCCGCCCCGTGTCGGGTCGCGCAGCACGCGGATGCCGGGCACCGCCGACACCATCTCTGCGACCATTGTATGCAATGCCGCCGAATCCGACAGGATCTCGGTCTCGAAGCCTAAGGATTCCCGCTGGCTCATCACCGCCACGCCGTGGTCGCCCATGGTGCCCGATACCAGGATGGCGTCACCGGGCCGCGCCTTGTCGCCGGAAATCTCCACACCGGCCGGCACCATGCCGATGCCCGCCGTGGTGATGAAGATGCCGTCGCCCTTGCCCTTTTCCACCACCTTGGTATCGCCGGTCACCACCGGCACGCCGGCATCCTTGCTGGCTTTCGCCATGGAGAGAACGATGCGCTTCAGATCGGAAAGGGGAAAGCCCTCCTCGATGATGAAGCCCGCCGACAGGGACAGGGGCCTGGCCCCGGCCATGGCCACGTCGTTGACGGTGCCGTGGACGGACAGCGAGCCGATATCGCCGCCGGGAAAGAACAGTGGGCTGATGACATAGCCGTCGGTGGTCATCACCATGCGGCCGCCCCCAAGCAGTTCATGGGGGACGTCGAAAGCGGCCTGATCATTGCGCTGGTTCAGCGCCTCGTTGTCGAAGGCGGCGACGAACAGTTCCTCGACCAGCTGCGCCATGGCGCGGCCGCCGCCGCCATGGGTGAGGTCGACGCGGCCGTTCTGGATGTCCAGCGGGCGGGGATGGGCACGGCGGGGCAGGGTCATTCAATGCTGTCCGGGAAGGGGGGCGCCCGTGGCGCGGGAATAGAGGACGTCGGGACAAATGTCGGCCCCGTTGGGCCAGCAGATGGTCCCTAATTCGGGATTGACCCGCACCCTGGCGAATTCTGCGGGGTCCTTCAGGGGGGCGAAAATGCCTTTGAAGGAGAGCAGGGTGGAGCAGTCCACCTCGCCTTCGGTGCCATCCTCGAAACGCAGACGGAGTTTGAAGCCGTCCACCGTGGTGACTTGGACAACATCCCTGTGCATGACCTACTCCAGAGGTGCGATCTTGTTGAGCGGCAGATCCTGGCGGGCCAAGGCCCAATCCTTCTCCAACTCGTCCTTGTGAGCCGCGGCCCATTCTATCACGAGGCCCATGGCTTTGGGCGGCAGGTTGCCTTGAATACAGGCCAGATCATTGATGCGGATCACCGCCTCGCGGTCGCCGTAGCGGACGTGAAAGTGGGGCGGGGCGTGGTCGTCGTAATACATGGCGATGATCATGCCCAGGAACCGGCTGATTTCAGGCATCGGTTCTCTCCAAATCCCGGAACCTTCCATAGGTCCAATGGGCGGCGCAGGCGCCCTCGGCCGAGACCATGCACGAGCCCATGGGGTTCTCCGGCGTGCATACGGTGCCGAACAGCTTGCAGTCGGTGGGCTTTTTCACCCCCCGCAGGATGGCGCCGCATTCGCACGCCTTGTTGTCGGGCGGGCTGTCCTGGGGCACGTCCCAGCGGCGTTCGGCGTCCCAGGCGGCATAGGGTTCCTTGAGGCGGAGCGCCGAATAGGGCACCAAGCCCAGGCCCCGCCATTCGAAGACGCGGCGCAGCTCGAACATATCGGCCACCAGGGCCTTGGCCTTCTCGTTGCCGTCGCGCGTCACGGCGCGGGCGAATTCGTTCTCCACCTCGAAGCGGCCGTCGTTGATCTGGCGCACCAGCATGCGCACCGCCTGCATGACATCCAGCGGCTCGAACCCGGCGATGACCACCGGGCGCTGGTATTCCTCGGCGAAATACTCGTAGGGGCGCGAGCCGATGATGGTCGACACGTGGGCCGGACCGATGAAGGCGTCAAGCCTCACCGTGCCCAGCTCGCGCACTTCCGGGCTGTCGAGAATCTGGGTGATGGCCGATGGTGTCAGCACGTGGTTGCAGAACACGCTGAAGTTCTTGAGGTCCAGGGCCTGGGCCTGCTTGATGGCCACGGCGGTGGGCGGCGTGGTGGTCTCGAAGCCGATGGCGAAGAACACCACCTGACGGTCCGGGTTGGCGCTTGCCAGCTTGATGGCGTCCAGGGTGGAGTAGACCATGCGCACGTCGGCACCCTCGGCCTTGGCCTTCAAGAGCGACAGGCGCTTCGAGCCCGGCACGCGCAGCATGTCGCCATAGGTGACGAGGGTGACGCCCGGCTGCTTGGCCAGCCAGATGGCGGCGTCGATGCGCCCGACCGGAAGGACGCAGACCGGGCAGCCCGGCCCGTGGATCATCCGCACGTTGGCGGGCAGCAGGTCTTCCAGCCCATAACGCGAGATGGCATGGGTGTGGCCGCCGCAGAACTCCATGATGTGGTAGGTGGAACCGGGATCGGCCTCGGCCCTGATGGCGCTCGCGATGCTTTGGGCCACCTCGCCGTCGCGGAACTCGTCGATGTACTTCAAGCGAGCGCCTCCGGGGCCAGCTCACCCATCTCGCGGAACAGCTCCAGGGTGCGCGCCGCCTCCTCCGGGTCGATCACCGACAGGGCGTAGCCCACATGGACGATGACGTAGTCGCCGGGCTTCACGTCGCTGACCAGGGCCAGCGATACCGTCTTGGCGACGCCGCCCAGTTCCACCCGCGCATTGTCGTCGGGCAGCAGTTCGGTAACCAGGGCGGGCAGGGCAAGGCACATGATTACAGCTTCCTTTTTAACTCAGCGCGGCGATCCAGGCCTGTCCCAGGGACAGGCCGGCATCGCTGGGCGAGACCTTGGACGCGGTCAGCGGCTTAAGACCGGCCGCACTCAGCCTTTCCACCATCCCGGCGGTCAGCACCTTGTTGAGGAAGCAGCCGCCTCCCAGGGTGACGTAGGGCGTGCCGGCGGTCTCGGCCACCTCGGTGATCCACTGGATCATGGCCTCGATCAGGGTGCCGTGGAAGAGGTTGGCGCCGCGTACCGGATCGGTGCAATGGGCAAGGCAGGCCAGCAGCGGCAGCAGGTCCAGCACTCCGTCCTGAACGATCCAGCCGGTGGGCAGGACCTCCGGCCGGGTGACCAGGGCTTCCAGCGCCATGGGGGCCTGGCCCTCGAATTCGGCGATGGGATGGACGCCCAGCAGGCCGCAGGCGGCGTCGA
The DNA here is from genome assembly GCF_900184795.1 of Magnetospirillum sp. 15-1. NCBI lineage: Bacteria > Pseudomonadati > Pseudomonadota > Alphaproteobacteria > Rhodospirillales > Rhodospirillaceae > Magnetospirillum > Magnetospirillum sp. 15-1. The sequence continues at coordinate 94,092 of NZ_FXXN01000017.1, forward strand.
ACAGCCGCCCGGCCGACGAGGTTTCGGGGCTGTTCAGCCGCCGGTCCAGCATCTGGCCCAGCATGGCACTGGCGGGGATGTCCCTGAAGCGCTCGGCGATTTCGGCCCCGCGCCCCAGGCGATGCAGGGCGGCTGCGGCCATGCGCCAGGGCTCGCGCGCCGCCCGGTCGCCGCCCGGCTGGGCCAATTGCGCCAGATGGCCGAGGCGGCGGTAATGGGCGCCATCGGCCAGCAGCAATTCGCCGCCCCACGACTGGTTGCCGGGGCCGAGGCCGAAGCCGTCGAACGACACGCCGATCACCGGGCCTTCGACGCCGTGCTCGGCGGCTATGGCCGCGGCGTGGGCATGGTGGTGCTGTACCCCGACCTGGGGCAGGTCGAGGGACTGGGCATAGCGGGTACAGTGGAAATCGGGATGCAGGTCGTGGGCGACGCGCACCGGCGCGACCCCGGCCTCGGCCACCAGCGCCTCGACAGATTCCTCGAAGGCGGCGATGGCCTCCGGCGTGCCGAGATCGCCGTGGACGGACGAAATCAGCGCCTCGGCCCCGCGCGTCACGCAAATGGCGTTCTTGAGAAACGCCCCCACGGCCAGCACCGGCGGCACGGCACGCGGCAGGGGGATGATATGGGCGATGGCACTCATCGGAAGGTTGCCAATAGTGAGTTCACCACGAAGGCGCGAAGGCGCGAAGGATCACGAAGAAGAATGGAAATCCTTCCCTTTCCCTTCCTGTCCTTCGTGCCTTCGTGGTGAAAATCCATGGCTTCAGCCTTGCTCGATGCTGGAGCGTGCTGCCGCCAGCTTTTTTTCCAGCAGCGCGACCTTATGGGCCAATGCGCGCTTCCGGCCTTCGTTGATCCAGGCCAGCCATTCATCGAAGCCCTCGCCGGTGCGGGCCGAGAGTTGCAGCACCACGATGTCGGGATTGACGCGGCGGGCAAAGCCGATGCAGCGCTCCACGTCGAAATCGGTATGAGGCAGCAGGTCGGTCTTGTTGAGGATCATCATGGAGGCGGCGTGGAACATATCGGGATATTTCAGGGGCTTGTCCTCGCCCTCCGTCACCGACAGGATCGCCACCTTGTAGGCCTCGCCCAGGTCGAAGGCGGCGGGGCAGACCAGATTGCCCACATTCTCGATGAACAGCACCGAATCGTCGGCCACGGCCAGCTTGGCGATGGCGCTTTCCACCATGTGGGCGTCCAGGTGGCAGCCCTTGCCGGTATTGACCTGGATGGCGGGAATGCCGGTGGCGCGGATGCGGTCGGCGTCGAAGCTGGTCTGCTGGTCGCCTTCGATCACCGCCATGGCGTAGCGGGACTTGAGCGCCTCGGCGGTGCGGCACAGCAGCGTGGTCTTGCCCGAGCCGGGGCTGGACACCAGATTGAGCGCGAAGACACCATGCTCGGCCAGCCACGCGCGGTTGCGGCCGGCGAAATCGTCGTTGTGGGACAGGATGTCCTTTTCGATCTGGACGATGCGCTTCTGGCTCATGCCCGGCACATGGACGCCGGCGATGCCGCGGCCGTAATGGATGTCCTTGTCGGAATCGTGATCGTGGTGGTGATGGGTGTGGCCGTGGGGATGGTCATGGCTGTGATCGTGACTGTGGCCGTGATGGTGGTCATGGTCTTCGTCATGCCCGTGGTCATGGGAATGGGCGTGGCCGTCCACCTTGGCGTCTCCGCAGCCGCAAACCGTGCACATCACTCCACCTCCATTTCCTTGATCCGCATCTCCTCGCCCGAGGTGACGGTCAGCTTGGCGCCGCCGCAATCGGGGCAGAGGTCCACCCGCGAGGTGACGTGGACCGGCTTCGAGCAATCCATGCACCAGGCGGCGCCGGGAACGCGGATGATCTCCAGTTTGGCCTCGGCGGTCAGCGGATTGCCGCGCACCACCGCGTCGAAGCAGAATTCCATGCTTTCCGGCACCACGGTGGACAGTTCGCCGATCTCCAGCCACACCGTCTTGACCCGGGTGAAACCGTGCTCCGCCGCCTGATCCTCCAGGATGCGCACCACGCCCTCGGTCAGGCTCATCTCATGCATGGCCGCAGACCTCGACACGATAGGGAACGCAAGGGTCCAGGCTGGCGGCCAGCAAGGCGGCCCGCCATTCGAGATCGGGGCCGGAGGCTCCCATCAATCCGTGGGCCAGGGGGCCTTGGGGGTGGAAGTTCCATTCGGTGGGAGCCAGAATCCGGTACTCGCGCAACACTCCCTCCCGCAATTCCACCCGGTGAACCAGCAGGCCGCGCGCCGCGTCCACCAGTCCCAGCCCGGCGCCGTCGGTCCGCTCCATGGGCAGGCCGCCGGAATCGTCGCACAAATCCTGCGCCAAATCTTCCACTTCCCGCAATGCCGCCGCCATCTCCATCATCCGGGCCGCGAAGCGGGGCATCAAGCCGTTGCCGTATTGGCCCATCAGGGCCGCCAGCAAGGGGCGGCGGGACTGGCGGGCCAGCGGCCCGGTCTCGAACACGGCGCCAGCGCAGTCGGGACGGGCGCGATAGGAGCCATCATGGTCGCCGGCCAGCCGTTCGTTCAGGTCGGCCGGTCCGGTTTCGGGCATCAAACTGGGGGAAACGGCGCCGAATCCTTCCAGATCCTCGTTCTCGATGCGGGCCAGCAGGCGGTCCGCCACCAAATCGGCCCGGTTTCCGGCCTCGCCCAGGCGATGGACGATATCCGCCAGGGTCGGCCGGTCGGGGGCCAGCCCTCCGCCCCCCGGCATGGCCCAGTCGCCGGCGGGGTAGAGCGCCTTGCGCGCCGTCATGATCAGCGGACGTAGCGGCTTCAGCGCCGCCAGGTCGGGGGCCTCGCCCAGCAGGGACGGCCAGTCGCGCAGGATGGCGGCGGCGTGTTCGGCGGCCATTTCCACCAGACAGAGGACGCGGCGGGCCATATGCTGGGCCGGGGAAGCCTTGATGCCGGCGGCATTCTCCACCGCCTCCAGCCCGGCCAGCCCTTGCGCGGTGCCGCACAGGGAATAGAGGGTGGGCAGCAGGGCCAGGACCTGGGCCGGCTTGCGGCCGTTCAGCATGTCCGAGGCCAGGACGGGACGGTTGGAGCCGATCTCCACCCGCCCGACGCGGCCCTCGTCCAGATGAAGGGCGATGGCGATGCTGGAGTCCAGCGGAAGCATCACGCCTGCCCGGTTGCCAGAACCTCGGTGAGATAGGCCAGCGCCTCGGCGGCCATCTCGGGATCAATCTTCTCGGCGGCGAAGGTGCCGCCGGGGCCGAGGATGACGTAATCGCCCACCGCCACCTCATCGGCCAGCATCATCAGGCTGGTGGTGCGCAGCGTCCCGAATGCCTCGACCGTGGCGACACCGTTATCGATGGCGGTAATGCGCGACGGCACGGCCATGCACATGCTCTAGGCCGCCTTCTTGCGGAGCGCGATGCCGATCTCGGCCAGTTCGCCGGCCAGCAGTTCCACCAGTTCGGCCAAGCGGGCGCCCACCGTGGGGGTGGGCTCCATGGACAGGTCGAAGGACAGGGGCTCGACGCCGAACAGCACGATGTTCTTGGGCATCAAGCCGTGGAAATTGAGGGCTCCCAGCATGTCGGACAGGCCGACCTGATGGGGCGAGATACGGGTCTTGAAGAAGGCGGGAATCTGGTCGCCGGTCAGCCGGGTGATGGTGCCCGGTTCCTTCTTCGAACGCATGCAGTCGGCGATGACCAGATGGTCGGCCTCGGACACCTGATCCAGGCAATCCATGCCCGAGGTGCCGCCGTCGATGACCTCCACCTCCTCGGGGAGATCATAAAGCTCCACCAATCGGTTGACGGCGTGGACGCCGATTCCTTCATCGGAGAGCAAGATGTTGCCGACGCCGAGAACAACGATGCGCATGGCTTGGGAATCCATCAAAATGAAAGGCCTCCTCATCCCGTCATGCCCGGACTTGATCCGGGCATCCATGCCGTGCCGCAGGTCCGGCGCTTTCCGGGGCGGCACCGCGTGGATGGCCGGGACGAGCCCGGCCATGACGCGACAGGGAAAGCGTACTAGAGCGCCTTGACCTGTACCACTTCCTTGTTGTCCTCGACCACGTGCACGGCGCACGCCAGGCAAGGGTCGAAGGAGTGGACGGTGCGCAGCACCTCCAGCGGCAACTCGGCGTCGGCGATGGGGTTGTCCATCAGCGAGGCCTCGTAGGGACCGATGTTGTCGCTGTCGTCGCGCGGGCCGGCGTTCCAGGTGGAAGGCACCACGCACTGGTAGTTGGCGATCTTGCCGTCCCTGATCACCGTCCAGTGGGACAGCAGTCCGCGGGGTGCCTCGTGGAAGCCGTAGCCCATGATCTCGCCCTTGGGGAAGGTGGGCTTGTTGAAGGTCTTGGTGTCGCCCTTGCCGATATTGTCGAGCAGGGCCTGCCAGTTCTGCTGCAGCACGTCCTGCATCACGCCGGCCCGCACCGCGCGGGCGGCGTGACGGCCGATGGTGGAGTGCAGCGCCGCCAGCGGGATCTTGGAACCCAGCAGCGACGAGGCGGTGTCCAGCACCTTGGTGGCGTATCCGATGGTCGGCTGGTGGCCGGCGGCGACGCCCGCCAGGACGCTGGCCAGCGGACCCACCTGGGCGCGCTTGCCGTAGAAGGTCGGAGCCTTCAGCCAGGAATACTTCCCGTCGTCCTGGAAGTCCGTGTACTTGGGCACGGTCTCGCCCTTGTAGGGGTGCAGCGGGCCGGGCTTGGAATACTCGTACCAGGCATGCTTGACCCCTTCCTCGACGCCGTCCCGCAGGTAGGCGTCGCCGAAGGCGGTGATGGGCTTGTACTTGGTCAGGTCGGCGTCGGGGATGTAGCCGCCGGGGACCAGGAACTGGGTGCCCTTGCTGTCCATGGGGAAATCGGGGCACGACAGGTAGTTGGTGACGCCAGCGCCGTACTTGGTCCAGTCGGCGTAGAAGGCGCCGATGGCCGCGATGTCCACCAGGTAGACCTTGCGGATGAAATCGCCCAGAGCGTCCATGTGCTCCTTGAGCTTCAACAGGCGCTCGACGGTCAGCACCGACTGGCTGTCGGTGGCGATGGGGTTGGACACGCCACCCACCGCCACGTTCTGGATGTGCGGGCTCTTGGACCCCAGCAGGGTGACGATCTTGTTGGCGTGACGTTGGGCGTCGAGCGCCTGCAGGTAGTGGGCCACCGCCATGAGGTTGACCTCGGGCGACAGCTTCATGGCCGGATGGCCCCAATAGCCGTTGGTGAACGGCCCCAACTGGCCGCTGCCGACGAAGGTCTTCAGCTTCTCCAGGGTCTGGGTCATGACGTGGCGGTTGTTCAGCGGCCAGTCGGACAGGCTTTCGGCCAACTGGGCGGCCTTGATCGGATCGGCCTTCAGCGCCGAGACCACGTCCACCCAGTCCAGCGCCGACAGGTGGTAGAAGTGCACGATGTGATCATGGATGGCATGGGCCGAGATGATCATGTTGCGGATGAACTGGGCGTTCACCGGCACTTCCAGGTTGAGGGCGTTCTCGACCGTGCGGACCGAGGTGATGGCGTGCACGGTGGTGCATACGCCGCAGATGCGCTGGGTGATGGCCCAGGCGTCGCGCGGGTCGCGGCCCAGCAGGATCAGCTCGACGCCGCGCCACATCTGGCCCGACGACCATGCCTTGGTGACCTTGCCGCCGTCGACCTCGACGTCGATGCGCAGATGGCCTTCAATCCGGGTGATGGGATCGATGGTGATTCTCTTGGACACTGCTCAGGTCTCCTTACTCGGCGGCCGCGGGGGTCGAGTGGCCGGGAAGAATGGGGAATTTCCGGACGAAAATGATGTAGGCGAGCACTTCGATGGCGATCACGCCGATGGTGACCATCATCTCGGGCACGCTGGGGAAGTAGTGCCAGCCGGGGCCGGTATCGTAGGCCACCAGGAAGGCGTCGATACGGTACAGCACCGCACCGGTCAGCATGCTCATGGCCGCCGCCAGCAGCTTGGACAGCCGGCGGCGGTTGGCCGGGCTGGACAGCACCGCGATCGGATAGGCGAAGGCCGCCATCTCGATCAGGAACATCACGCTTTTGATGCCCGAGGTGAACACCTTGAAGATGGCGCCGCGCACCATCAGGTCGCCCAGGCGGATGATCAGATAGGCCACCAGGATGCCCATGATGATCTTGCCCAGCTTGGACAGCATGGGCAGTTCGTCATGGATGTCGCGCTTGAAGCCCACCGAGGCCCAGGTCGCCTCGACGATGACGATGGCGAAGCCCATGCACACGGCGGTCAGCAGGAACAGCAGGGGCAGCAGCGGCGTCTGCCACAGCGGATGGATCTGGTAGCCGAACACCACCAGCAGCGATCCCAGCGAGGATTGGTGCATGGTGGGCAGCAGCACGCCCAGGCCGATGAACACGAACATGACCTTGTTCAGCTTGGCCTTGAGGTTCTTGAGGCCGAAATGCTCGAGGAAGGCCGGCGAGAACTCGATCCACAGCACCAGGATGTAACAGCTGATGCAGGCGGCCACTTCGAACATCACCGAGCCGGGCTGGGCATAGCCGGGCCACAGGATGTGCCAGAAGTTCCAGTAGCGGCCGAGATCGATCAGCACCGAGGCGCCGCCCAGCGAGTAGCCGAACAGCGAGGCGGTGAGCGCCGGGCGGACCAGATGATGGTACTCGCCCCGGTTCATGATGTAGCACACCAGGGCCATGGCGTAGCCGCCGCAGGCGAAGCCGGTGGCGATGACGACGTCCCACACCACCCAGATACCCCAGGGGTAGCCGTTGTTGATGTTGGTGACGGCGCCCAGGCCGTAGATGAAGCGCTGGGCCATGAAGAACAGGCCGATGCCGATCAGCACCGCGAGCACGATGGTGAAGGGGGTGACCAGCGAGCCGCCGATGGCGGTGGGGCCGGCCTTGCCCTTGCGCAGGCGGCTGATCACCTGGCTGGGGATGGGGTGATTGACCATTACTTGTGCCCCCCTTCGGGATGATCGAACATGTCGAAATCATCATCGTCGTGGTGGTTCTTCGAGCCCTTCCAGGCCGCGGTGACCAGACCGGCCAGCGCCACCACCGGCAGGATCATTCCGCCATAAAGGGTGTGCTGCAGGGTCTCGGAATCGGCGGCATAGGCCCGTTCCGGCAGGCCCATGGGCAGGGCCAGCTTGTCGAAGGCAACCCCCGACAGGTAGCGGACCTGGGTGCCGCCGGCATCCTTCTGGCCGTAGACGTAATCCACGTATTCCGGCGCGGCCTTCTCGTGCGTGTCGCCCGAATCGGGGGTGCGGCGGGGGAACAGGTTGGGCTCGCCCGGCTTCATGGCCCGGCGGCGGTCAATCTCGGCCGAAAGGGCCGCGTAGGAGCCGAAGATGGTGGCGCCGGTCGGGCAGCTTTCGGCACAGGCCGCGAACTTGCCCTCGGCCATGCGGTGCCGGCAGAGCTGGCACTTGGCGATTTCCGGCTTGGGCGTGTCGTACTGGAACTGCGGCACGCCGAACGGGCAGGCGGCGACGCAGTAGCGGCAGCCGATGCAGGCGTCCTTGTCGTAGCCGACGATGCCGGTGTTCGGGTCCTTGGTCATGGCCGAGACCGGGCAGGCCGACACGCAGGAGGGATCGGCGCAGTGCAGGCACGAACGCTTGATATGGGCAAAGCCGTTTTCGGCCTTGTCCTTATTCTCCATGGTGCCCGACTGGTAGATCTTGATGACGTTGTAGGTCTTGCCCGACAGTTCGAGGGGCGAATCCCACATCCCGCCGCCGATATTGTCCTCGAGCGGCAGGTTGTTGGCCTCCTTGCACGCCGACATGCAGGCCTTGCAGCCGATGCACAGCGTCGCGTCGTAGAGCAGGCCGACGGCGTTCTCGGGAACCTTATGGCTCTCGCGCGCCTCGGCGCCGGCAGGGGCGAGGGTGGCACAGGCGGCGACCGCCGCCGTTCCACCCGCCGCCGCCCGGCGCAAGAAATTGCGTCTGGTGATGGTCATGGCGGATTACCCCTGCTTTCCGGAATCCTGGCCGTCTTCTTTCTTGCCCAGATTGCCCACCAGCTTGGCGCCGGCACCGATGGCCAGGCCACCGACCGCCGCCACCGTGGCGATGGCGCCGATGGAGGCTCCGGCCCCCTGCTCCTCGACCACGCGGGGGTAGCCCACGGGCGGACGCTGGTTCTGCAGTTCGGCCAAGGCGTGGATGGGCTTGGCGAAGCCGATGCCCTTTTCCGTGCAGCCGATGCAGGGATGGCCGGTGCCCACCGGCCACGAGCCCGAACCCACGTCGTTGAACAGGATGGACGGGCAGTTGGCGTAGGTCTCGGGACCCTTGCAGCCCAGCTTGTAGAGGCAATAGCCCTTGCGATGGCCCTCGTCGCCGAATTCCAGCGCGAAGCGGCCGGCGTCGAAATGGGCGCGGCGCTCGCAATTCTCGTGGATGAGACGGGAATAGGCGAACTTGGGACGGCCCTTGTCGTCCAACGCCGGCAGCGAGCCGAAGGTCAGGAAGTGGACCACGGTGGACAGGAAGTTATAGGGATTGGGCGGGCAGCCGGGAATGGTCACCACCGGCTTGCCGGCCAGGATCTCCGGCACGCCGGTCGAACCCGTGGGGTTGGGCGGCGTCGACGGCATGCCGCCCCACGAGGCGCAGGAGCCGATGGCGATCACGGCGGCCGCGCCCTCGGCCACTTCCTTGGTGAGTTGCAGCGCGGTCTTGCCGCCCACCTTGCAGTAGATACCGCCATCCTTGACCGGAATGGCGCCTTCCACCACCAGGACGTACTTGCCCCAGTTCTTCTTCATGGCCGCTTCGCGGGCCGCTTCCACCTGATGGCCGGCGGCGGCGAACAGCGTCTCGTGGTAGTCGAGCGAAATGATCTCGAGGATCAGCTTCTCGATGGTCGGATGCTCGGCGCGGAGCATGGACTCGGTGCAGCCGGTACACTCCTGGAAGTGCAGCCAGATCACGCTGGGGCGTTCCTTGGCGGTGATGGCCTGGGCGATCTGCGCGTCGGCCCCCTTGGGCAGGCCCATGGTCGCGGCCATGGCGGCGCAGAATTTCAGGAAGTCGCGGCGTTCCAGATTGAACCGGTTCGCGATCTCGCGGGAAATTTCGGTATCGTCGTACATTGTCCCCCACCTTGGCTGGCGCGTCGGGCTGTCGGAAGTCCGGAAGGAAAGATCGCGGAGCCATGCGCGGGTCCGGGGGTCATGCCCCGGCCGTCCTGCCTCCCCGACGCCTCCCGAATCTTCTTGTTCTCGGTTGTGCGCTGCAGGTACCGCAAATGCCATGCCAACTCCAACGGGTGGGAGTGGCGGGGTAGGGTCAACACCGTAATCCAGGGGAAGTGGCGGCTGGCGCCCTATTGTGGAACGCGTCCAAGACGCGAGCAGGGCGGGTGGGTGGAAGAATAATGTCCACTAGAGGATACTTGATATCCATTATCCCATTGCCGCATTGCTTATGCGGATAGGGGTCTGTAATAAGTATGTTCATGACAAAAGTCATGGGGATGGATATGGGCAATCCGGGATACGGACCCCTCTGCGGCGAACTGGAACGGGCCTACCGCCAACTGGCGGAGTTGTCCCGTGACCGGGCCGGGGCGGAAGATGACATGCGGCTCGAGGCGGTGCGTGAACGCATCCGGCGATGCGAAGGCCGCCTGCTGGTGGTTTCGCTGGGGCAGGCGGCTCCGTGCGATATCAAGCCGGGCTGCCCCTGAGCCTTTACCACAGACGCGAGATGCGGCGGGCCCTGGCCTTGATCGCCTTGGCCTGGGCCAGCAGGGTGCGGGCCTGGGTATCCAATGCCGCCGGGTGGACTTCAGGGTCGGCGGTTTCGATAACCTCTCGTGCATTCCGCAGGGCAGCCGCCTCGGTGTCCATCGGCTCGACCAGTCGAGCCCAGGCGAGAAGCTGCATGACCAGGGCGCCCAGGGCTGCTACGCCCAATCCGTGGGACAGGCGCATTTCGATGCTGCGTCCGGGGGTAGTGCTCTGCTCGCGGTGCCACAGCACCACGGCGGAGGCCAGTACGGCGCCCTCCTCGGCGATCCGCCGCACCTGGGCGCGTTCAAATTCCGACAGGGTGTGGCGTGGCGTCTGGTCGGGGGCGGGGACGACGAGTCCGGGCGTGAAGCCGGTGTCGGCGATATCCATCAGGCACTGGCGCAGATCACCCATGGACGTCTCCTTCGGCCGGGATCATGTCCTTACCTAATCACATACCAATGGCCTATGTCTATATGTGGAAATCCGACATGGGCGATCACACCACTCCGGTATCCCTCAGCCGCGCCATCTCTTCCGCGCCCATCTCCAGCCATCCGGCCAGTATCTCGGCGGTGTCGGCGCCCAGCCTGGGCGGAGCCCGGTCGGAGACCGCCTGGGCGCCATCGAAGCGGATGGGATTGGCCACCAGATCGACGCCGCCGGCCAGGGGGTGATCGAGGCGGGTCTTGAGGCCGCGATGGATCACCTGCGGATCGGCGAACACGCCCGAGAGGTCGTTGATGGGGCCGCAGGGCACTCCGGCCTCTTCCAGGGCGGCGATCCACTGGGCGGACGGGCGCGACGCCAGCAGGCCTTCCAGGACCGGCACCAGTTGGGCGCGGTTCCGCACCCGCTCCACATTGGTGGCGTAGCGGGGATCGGTGCCCAGCTCGGGCCGCCCGGCGGTGTCGCAGAAGCGGCGGAACTGGCCGTCGTTGCCCACCGCCAGGATGATATGGCCGTCGGCGGTGGGGAAGGCCTGGTAGGGCACGATGTTGGGATGGGCGTTGCCCAGGCGCTGCGGCACCTTGCCGCCCACCAGATAATTGGCCGCCTGATTGGCCAGCACCGCCACCTGCACGTCGAGAAGGGCCAGATCGATGTGACTGCCCTGTCCGGTGCGGTCGCGGTTGGCCAGCGCCGCCAGCACGGCGAAGCCGGCATACATGCCGGTGAAGATGTCGGTCAGCGCCACCCCCACCTTCATGGGCTGGCCGCCCGGCTCGCCGGTCAGGCTCATCAGCCCGCCCATGCCCTGGATCAGGAAGTCGTAGCCGGCCCGCTGGGCGTAAGGGCCGTCCTGGCCGAAACCGGTGATGGAGCAATAGACCAGATCGGGCTTCACCGCCTTCAGCGAGGCGTAGTCGAGGCCGTATTTGGCCAGGCCGCCCACCTTGAAGTTCTCCAGCACCACGTCGGATCTGGCGGCCAGCCGGCGGACCAGGTCCTGCCCCTCGGGACGGGTGAAGTCGATGGTCACCGAGCGCTTGCCCCGGTTGGCCGACAGGAAATAGGCGCTCTCGCTGGTGTCGTCGCCGTTGCCGTCCTTGAGGAAGGGCGGGCCCCAGCCCCGCGTGTCGTCACCCTCGCCGGGCCGTTCGACCTTGATCACCTCGGCTCCCATGTCGGCCAGCAACTGACCGGCCCAAGGCCCGGCCAACACCCGGCTGAGGTCGAGAACGCGAAGATGCGATAAGGGTCGGGTCATGGGGCGGGTCCTTGCGATAAAGAAAACGGCCGGGCGATAAGGAAAAAAGCCGGCGGACCCGGAAAGAATCCGCCGGCGGACGAGGAGGGTCAATCCTTGTCGATCAGCGAGGTCTGCTTGGTGTCCTTCATGCCGACGAACAGCAGCAATCCGCACAGGCAGCAGCCGGTGACGTACCAGTAGAACCAGGTTTCGTTGCCGATGCTCTTGAACCACAGGGCGATGTACTCGGCGGTGCCGCCGAACAGCGATACGCCGATGGCGAACGGCAGGCCGACGCCCAAGGCGCGGATCTGCACCGGGAACAGCTCGGCCTTGACCACGGCGTTGATGGCGGAATAGCCCGACACGATGGTCAGCCCCGACAGCACCAGGAAGAAGGCGGTGACCGCATCGCGGGTCTGGCCCAGCGCGGTGAGGATCGGCACGGTGCACAACGTGCTCATCACGCCGAAGGCGATCAGCACGGTCCGGCGCCCCACCTTGTCGGAGATATGGCCGACCAGCGGATGCATCAGCATGTAGACGAAGGTGGCCGCCGCCGAGATCATGGTGGCGTCGTTCTTGGAGAAGCCGGCGGTGTTGACCAGGTACTTCTGCATATAGGTGGTGAAGGTATAGAAGGCGACGGTGCCGCCCATGGTCAGGCCGATGACGGTCATCACCTCGCGCGGGTGACGCATCAGGGCGCGGATGCGGCTTTCACCGACCTCTTCGCCCTTGTGGTGCTCGAAGGACTCGGTCTCGTCCATGGAACTCCGCAGGTAGATGGCGACCACCGCGCACAGCCCGCCGATGACGAAGGGAATGCGCCAGCCCCAGGCTTCCAGTTGGGCGGTGGTCAGGAACACCCGCTGCAGCGAGATCAGCACGGCCAGCGCCAGCAACTGGCCCATGATCAGGGTCACATACTGGAAGCTGGAATAGAAGCCGCGCCGGTCCTTGGTGGCGATCTCCGACAGGTAGGTGGCGGCCGAGCCGTACTCGCCGCCCAGGCTGAGGCCTTGCAGCAGCCGCGCCAGGATCAGGGCGATGGGCGCCGCCATGCCGATGCTCTGATAGCCGGGCATCACGGCGATGATCAGCGAGCCGGCGCACATCATGCTGACCGAGACCAGCAGAGCCGCCTTGCGCCCCTTGCGGTCGGCATAGGTGCCCAGCAGCCAGCCGCCCAGCGGGCGCATGAAGAAACCCAGCGCGAAGATGGCCGAGGTGTTGAGCAACTGAACGGTGGGATCGTCGCCGGGGAAGAAGTACTTGGAGAAATACAGCGCGAAGGCGGAATAGACGTACCAGTCGTAGTATTCCACCAGATTGCCCACCGAGCCCTTGAACACCATCAGGATCTTGCCCTTGGTGTCCTTGCTCTCCATGTCGTGGCTCCCGGTTGCCGGGGCTATGGTCGTATCCATGTGACTCAACGTTCGGTCCTCCCACATTGGCCCGCGACGGGCGGGCGATTTTGCGGAAGGCAAGAGCAATGGGCGGGCCAATCGGGCGATTTTACGTAACACATTGAAATTGCGTGATTGCCGCCACCCAACCCCTGGCCGGTGTCGGCGAATCTCCGCCGAACATCGCGCCGGATCGGCGGAATTCCGCCGATGATGCGGATCAATCAACTAAAAGATTTTAATTAGAGCTGTATACTCGTAACGGAGTATGTGTAATGGCATATATATTTCTTTGGGATTTTTATAGATACAGATAACGCTCTAACGGAGTCATTCTATTAAAAAAACAGCTAATGGGAGAGTTAGATGTCGGCATCCGGTGTGAACATCCTGTCCATCGACGGCGGCGCCCTCATGGGCGTGATCCCTGCGCGCATTCTTTCCTACCTGGACGGTTCGGTCGCCACGGTCACGGTGCCGCCCGACCCGGGGACCAATAATTCGTCAATCTCCATCAAGCCGGCGACCATGTCGGGCGGCGGCTCGATTCCCCAATTGCCCGGGAGTTACGCCCTCAATCAATGGTTCGAGGTGATCGGCGGGACCTCGACGGGCTCGCTGCTGGCCGCGACGCTCTCGGTCCCGACGGCGGCCGGACAGACCAATTCGGCCAATGACGCCCTGTCCTTCTACATCGGCAATGCCGGAACGATCTTCCCGCTGGTGGGCACGAGCACGCCGCTGGCGGAAACCAGCATGCTGACGTCGTTCTCGACCGCCTTCGGCAATGCTTCCCTGGCCAGCATCATCGCCGGTCTCTACGGCAATCCCGGCTGGGCCTACGCCCTGACCCGCAGCCCGGCTTCCGGATCGTCGAAAGTCCCCGGGATGGAGGATTTCACGCCGGGTCCGGTCAATCAGGGCTGCTCGACGGTGATGCATCTGTCGGATGCGCCGAACACCCTGCTGATCACCAGCTTCAACGTCAATTTTCCACCCACGCCGATGCCGACCCCCGATTACGGCATCACCGTCGGCGCCGTCATCAACAAGCAGGCGGTGACCATCGGCGCCAACACCTATCCCTCGACGCCGCCCGGCCCGCAATTGCTGACCAACACCACCCAGGTGGTCAATCCATCCTCGGCCCTGGAAAACTTGAGCGTCCTGCAGGCCTGCCTGATGAGCAGCGCCTTTCCCATGCTGCTGCCGCCGGTTCCCGCCGACCTGCAATTCACCCAGGGGGGCAGCGACGGCGGAGCGATCAACTACTTCGTCGACGGCGGCATCTATGCCGGCAGTCCGGCGCTGGCGGTCTATTTCTACTGCCTCGACAACAACATCCCCATCAACAGCTTCATCTCCGTCGGCTGCGGCTACACCTCCATCTCGACCGAGCCCCAGTACACCAGCGTCGAGCGGGCCGGCGCCCTGCCGTTCGTCGGTCGGCCCGGCTGGCTGAATTGCAACGGCGACATGCTGCTGATGACCATGCTGAAGGACGGTCCTGGCATGGGAACCGACGCATTCCTGTCCCAGGCGCTTGGTTCCAAGTTCTTCCGGCTCAATCCGCCCATCAGCGGCGGCAATCCTCCCTGGAGCAGCGCCCAGGAGGCATTGGTTACCTGGATCGAGCAGACCGACACCTACATGGCGAATCTCTGCGTCTCCGGAGCGACGCCGTCGTGGCAGACCATGCTGGGACAACTGGAGCAGGCGTCTCCGGCCTCCTGACGCCGGAGAGGGGCGGCGGGGCGACCCGCCGCCCACCTATTGCAGGAGGGCGCGGCGGTCGATGCCGTACTTGGCCATCTTCTCGTTGAGGGTGCGGCGCGGCAGGTCGAGGCGGGCCATCACCAGGGCGACGTCGCCCCTGGCCTGGCGGAGGGCCTCCTCGATACGGCGCTTCTCGAAGGCGGCGACGCTGGCCTGCAGGCTGGATTCGTCGTCCTGGGGCGGCAGGGGGGCGCCGCGCCGCAGGCCTAGCCCTAAGGCGAAGCGCTCGGCCTCGTTGCGCAGTTCCCGCACGTTGCCGGGCCAGTCACGGGCGAGCAGCGCCCGCAGGTCGTCCTCGGCCAGGGACGGCGGATTGCGTCCATGGGCGGCGGCGGCGCGGGCGGCGAAGCTTTGGAACAGCGCGACGATGTCGTCCGGCCGCTGGGCCAGGGGCGGCAGGCGGATTTCCGCTACGTGCAGGCGGTAATAGAGATCCTCGCGGAAGCGGCCCGCCCGCACCTCGTCCAGCAGGTCGGCCTTGGCGGCGGTGATCACCCGCACATCCACGGGAATGGTGCGGTTGCCGCCCAGCGGCTCGACGCATTGCTCCTGCAGTACCCGCAGCAGCTTGGCCTGGAGCGCCAGCGGCATGCTTTCCACCTCGTCGAGGAACAAGGTGCCGCCATCGGCATGCTCGATCTTGCCGGCGCGGCGCTGGGCGGCTCCGGTGAAGGCCCCGGCCTCGTGGCCGAAGAACTCGCTCTCGAACATGGTTTCGGGGATGGCGGCGCAGTTGATCGCCACGAAGGGCCTGGCGGCGCGCGGGCCGTAATCGTGCAGGCAGCGGGCCACCAGTTCCTTGCCGCAGCCGGTGTCGCCGAAGATCACCACGTTGAGCGGCAGGGCGGCCAGTTCCCGCACGTCGGCGCGGACTTTCTCCATGGCCAGCGACGGGCCGATCAGGCGGTGCGCCATGTCATCGCCGGCGCCGAGCGCGCGCAGGCGGCGGTTCTCGAGGACCAGCCGCCGCTTCTCGCAGGCGCGGCCCACCGCCTCGGCCAGACGTTCCGGCACGAAGGGCTTCTCGATGAAGTCGTAGGCGCCTTCCCGCATGGCTTCCACCGCCAGGGGAATGTCGCCGTGGCCGGTGACCAGGATCACCGGCAGGTCGGTGTCCAGGGCCTGGGCCGCCTTCAGCAGCCCCAGCCCGTCCAGGCCGCCGGGCATGCGCACGTCGCTGACAAGGATGCCGGCGAAGTCCTTGGACAGCCGGGCGAGCGCCGCCTCGGGCCGCCCCAGGACGGCCACGTCGAATCCCGCCAGTCCAAGCCATTGCTTGACGGCGATCCGCATGGGTTCCTCGTCGTCGACGAACAGAATCTGACCGGCGCTCATGCCAGGACCATAACCGAGCCGGCGCGAAAATCAAATTGCCGGGGACGCGATTCCTGTGTTTGCCTCTAGGCCATGACCCAGCCGGAAGCCCCATCGCCCGCGCCGCCCAGTCGCCCCATCTCCGGGATGCTGGTGCTGGCGGCGCTGCTGGGCGGGCTGGTGGTGGCCTGGGTCTACCAGCGGGCCCGCACCGAGGCGCTGGACGGCGCCCTGGTCGTGGGGCAGCAGCGCCTGGGCCTCTACGCCTCGACCATCCGGGCGGCGCTCGACCGCTTTTCCTACCTGCCGGCCACCATCGCCCTGGACCGCGAGGTGATCGAGGTGCTGAGCGGCAATCCCGGCCATGCCGCCGCGCTCAGCATCAAGCTGGAGACCATCAATACCAGCGCCCGCTCGGCCTCGCTCTACGTCATGAACGAACGCGGCGTGACCGTGGCGGCCAGCAACTGGCGCACCGAGACCTCGTATGTGGGCAACGACTACAGCTTCCGCCCCTATTTCACCCAGGTGATGACCACCGGGGTGGGGCGGTTCTTCGGCATCGGGGTGACCACCAAGTTGCCGGGCTATTTCCTCGCCTCGGCGGTGCGCGACGCGGCGGGCCGGATCATCGGCTCGGTGGTGGTCAAGATCGACCTGGAGACCCTGGAGGAGGATTGGGGCGGCGGCGATGGCGCGGTGATGGTCACCGACGAGGACGGCATGGTGATCCTGACCAGCCGCCCCCAATGGAAATATGCCGTCGACGGCCCGGTGACGGCGGAACTTCGCCATAAGCTCGACGTCACCCAGCGCTACGGCGCCGTTCCGCTGCATCCGCTGGGTCGGCGGGCGTTGCTGCAACTGGGCGAGGCCGCCCGGCTGGAGCGGGTCGGCGAGTCCACCTTCGTGGCCCAGGCCCAGGCCCTGGACGAGGAGGGCTGGGCCATCCACTACCTCGCCGACTGGGAGGTGATGGAAAGCAATGTGCGCTCCACCGCCGCCCTGGCCGGGCTGGGCTGGGTGGCCTTCATCCTGCTGCTGCTCTATCTGCGGCAGCGGCGTCTGGTGCTGAAGGCCAAGCTGGATGCCCGCGACACCCTGGAATTGCTGGTGGCCCAGCGCACCGAGGCGCTGAGCGCCGAGATCGTCGAGCGCCAGCGCACCGAACGTCATCTGCGCGAGACCCAGGACGAACTGATCCATGCCGGCAAGATGGCTGCGCTCGGCCAGATGTCGGCGGCCATCGCCCACGAGCTCAACCAGCCCCTGGCCGCCATCCAGACCTTCGTCGCCAGTTCCCGCATCTTCCTCGAGCGCGGCAACGCCGAAACCACCGGCACCAACCTGTCCATGATCGACGATCTGTGCCGCCGCATGGCCGATATCATCCGCCATCTGCGGGTTTTCGCCCGCAAGAGCCCGGTGGCGTCGCAGGCCATGGACCCCGCCGCCTCGGTCAGCCGCGCCGTGGCGCTGCTGGCGGTGCGGGTGCGGCAGGCCGATATCGATCTGGTCTGGACTCCGCCCCAGGGGCTGCGGGTGGCCGGCGATCCCGGACGGCTGGACCAGGTGTTCGTCAACCTGCTGGCCAACGCCATCGATGCGGTGTCCGACGCCCCGGCCCGGCGTATCCTGGTCGAAGCGGTGCCGGTGGGCGGCGAAGTGGTGATTTCCGTGGCCGACAGCGGTCCCGGCCTTTCGCCCGAGGTGGCCGACCGGGTGTTCGAGCCGTTCTTCAGCACCAAGGAGGTGGGCGAGGGCCTGGGCCTCGGCCTGTCGCTGTCCTACGGCATCATCCGCGACATGGGCGGTTCCATCCGCGCCGAGAACCGGGCGGGGGGCGGTGCGGTATTCGTCATCACCCTGCCGGCGACGGCTTGAAGATATGTCGCGGGCCCCCCAAATGTGAGTGGGTTCACATAACCTTGGAAATAGTGAGTCATTTCTGCAACACCAGTGACTCACCCGACGGAAAAGTGAACGCAGTGTGAATGCATGTGTTGACGCAATGAATCAGCATGTGATTCCATCCCCTTCATGTTGCAGGAACTTCTCAGCCGCTGTCGTCGCGTCGTCGGACCGATGATCGGGCTTGGCGCCGTGGCCTATTTCACCTACCACACCGTTGAAGGTGATCGCGGAGTGCTGGCCTATTTCCGGTTGCAGGGGGAGATCCTCGAGGCGGAGATGCACCTGTCCCGGGTGGCGTCCGAGCGGACCGAGATGGAACACCGGGTGCAGCTTCTGCGACCCGATCACCTGGACCCCGACATGCTGGAAGAGCGGGCGCGCATCATGCTCAACATGGGGCGCGAGGGCGAGGTGGTGGTGTTCGACAAGCGGCGCTAGCCGGCCTTCTTCGGCACCTTCCTGCACTTGGCCCGTCCCATGCCGGTGATCCGGCATTCGGTGGTTTGCTCCCACAGGCGGAGCACCAGGAAGATTTCCTTTTCACGGTATTCGATCAGCACGTTCTGGAACGAGGTGGTTTCCAGGATGGGTTTGCCCGTCAGGTCGCGGAACACCAGCAGCGGACAGGCCTTGACCCGGTCGCAGATGGCCACCGATTCCAGGCTGATCAGGGTGGTCCCGCGCGAGCGCCCGACGCTGAGCCGCACGGGGCGCCCCGCCGCCTTGGCCTTGGCGAAGTAGCTCCGTCCCCATCGCTCGGCGGCGGCCAGTTCCGGCGTGCTGGCGTCGTAGGCGAATTCCACGAAGATACGGTTGCCTTCAACGGTCTCGGATCGGGCGGGGAGGGCGAGCAGCAGCAGGAATACGGCGATGACGGTGCGGGTCACCGGGCGATCTCGTGGAACTTGGTCAGGTCCAGGGCGCGGCTGCCGTCGGGCAAGGTGGTGAAGACGTCGACGAAGCGGCCACCCCAGATGATCTCGTCGCAGGAATAGGCGTGGCGTGCATGGACGTTCTGGGCGAAGGCCTCGTGGTGGCCGGTGAACAGCACCAGCAATTCGGCGTGGCTGTGGCGGAGCGTCTCGTCGGTCTCGCCGTAAAGCGGGCTGTGATGGTCGATGGGGTGCATGATCGTCCATGACAGCGAGAAGATCGGCGAGTGGGAGCGGGTCAATTGCAGATCGTGGAAGCGGCGGAACATCATGCCTTCCTCGCTGATCTCGCTGCGGACCAGCACCAGATGGACGTCGGCCTCGATGATCTGCTCGATGCGCAGGTTGGCCAGCCGCATCATCAAGGTGGGCTTGCCCTCGAAGCCGGTGATCACCGTGCGGGAACTGAACAGCACCCCGGCGGTGGGGCGGGTGAAGCGGGCGTAGATCAGGCTGGCCGCCACCGCCAGACCCAGCATGCCGCACAGCGCCTCCAGGGTGACCAGGGTGTTGGCCAGCGGCCCCACCGGAATCAGGCGGCCATAGCCGATGGTCGCCATGGTCTGCACGCTGAAGAAGAAGCAATCGGTGAACGAGCCCGGCCGGGCGTTCTCGATGACGTCGCCGCAGGCCAGATAGGCCAGGGCGAACAGGGCGTTGGTCACCAGATAGATGCCGGTGATCACGGCGAAGAAGGCCGGCCAGCCGACCGTCAGCAAGTGGTGGTAATGGTCGTCCAGCCAGCCGCGCTTTTCCAGTCCCAGGCGGGCGACGTTACTCGACCCGTCGGGATTGAGGATGCGGTGCTTGGGCGTTGACCGGCTCATGCCTCCGTCATGCCAGAGCAGGGGGCAAAAGTCGACGATGGCGTGCAGGATCGTCTTGCCTCCCGGGGTATCGGTTGGGTTAGTGTCCCAACCGCCCTTTCGCCTTCCCGAGGTTCCGCGTGTTCAAGCTTCTCGCCCGCATCGGTATCGACGCCTTCCTGCTGGGGCTGGTCTCCATGGTGGGGCTGGCCTGGGTGCTGCCCGATTTCGGCAGGAGCGGCGGCTATCTCCACATGGACGCCGTCACCGTCTATGGCGTGGCGTTGGCCTTTCTGCTCTACGGCCTGACCTTGCCGCCCGAACGCATGAAGGCCGGTCTGATGAACTGGCGCCTGCATCTGGTGGTCCAGTCGTCTACCTTCGTGCTGTTTCCCGCCCTGGTCTGGGGTTCGGCCCTGGCGCTGGGCGGGCGGATCGGGCCGGAGCTGATGCTGGGCTTCTTTTTCCTGGCGGCGCTGCCGTCGACCATCTCGTCCTCGGTGGCCATGACCTCCATCGCCCGCGGCAACGTGGCCGGCGCCATCTTCAACGCCACCCTGTCCAGCCTGCTCGGCGTGGTGCTGACGCCGCTGTGGGTCAACTGGTATCTGTCCTCCACCGGCGGCACTTCGCTGGACATGGGGCGGGTGCTGCTCAAGATCGTGCTGCTGGTGCTGCTGCCCATCGTGCTGGGCCAGGTGCTGCGGCCCTGGGGGCGGGGCTGGATCGAGCGCAACACGGCGTGGCTGAAATCCCTGGACCGCATCACCATCCTGCTGATCGTCTTCAACTCCTTCTCGGATTCCGTGGCCGAGGGGGTGTGGGCCGGGCAGGGGGCCGGTTTCGTGGCCCAGGCGGTGGGCGGATCGCTGGCCCTGTTCGCCTTCGTCTTTCTTTTGCTGCGGCTGGTCTGCCGCAGCCTCGGCTTCAACCGCGAGGACGCCATCGCCGGGGTGTTCTGCGGCACCAAGAAGTCGCTGGCCACCGGGGTGCCCATGGCCAAGATCATGTTCGGCGCCTCGCCGGCCCTTGGCCTGATCATCGCGCCGATCATCCTCTATCACCTGATCCAACTGATCGCCGCCGGCATCATCGCCCGCAGATGGCAGGACGATGCTTGAGATCGAGGGGCTGACCCGTCCCGGACTGGCGCCCGCCGGTTTCCGCCTGGAAGCGGGAGAGTGCCTGGCGGTGAGCGGTCCGTCGGGAGCGGGCAATGCGGTTGGGATTGGGCGACGGGACCGGCGCCGCTCCGGTGGCGCGGCTGTCCACCGGCGAGCGCCAGCGTCTGGCCCTGCTGCGCGCCCTGGCGATGATCGCCTTTGCCGGGCACGAGGTGCCGGCCGGCTGTTCGATGCCCGCCACCGCCTGCGGCTGGACCGGCTGAGCCAGGGCGGGGCGTGACGGGCAAAAGCCCCTTGCCGGGAGAGGCATACTGGGCTAGTGATTGCGAGTAATTCGCAATAGCGAGGCTGGCGTGATCCCTTCCGAAACCGTCCTCCGCGATGCCGGGCTGCGGCCGACCCGGCAGCGGCGGGGAATGGTCGAGCTTCTGCGGACCCTGGGCTCCGGCAACGTATCGGCCGACGAGATGCACCGTCTGGCGGCGAAGGCGGGGCTGAGGCTGTCGCTGGCCACCACCTACAATATCCTCAACCAGTTCGCCAAGGCGGGGCTGGTGCGCCGCATCGATCTGGGCGAGCGGACCTGGTTCTGCACCAGCCCGGCTGGGCACCACCATTTCCTCGACCTTTCCACCGGCCGGCTGAGCGACATCCCGGGGCGCCAGCCGGTTCTCGACCATCTGCCGTCTCCCCCTCCCGGCTATGAGCTGGACGGAGTGGATATCCTGATCAGGATAAGGCCGGAACGGATTCGCGAATAAGTCTTAGAAGTATGGCGATATCTTTGATTTTAAATGAAAAAACTTGATAACCCATCCCGCCCTCTCCATCATCCCTCCAACGGTTGAAGGAGGGCAAGGCCATGCAGGGCAGTAAGAAGGTCATCGATTGTCTCAACAAGTTGCTGTCGGCGGAACTGACCGCCGCCGACCAGTACTTCGCCCATTCGCGGATGATGGCCAATTGGGGCTTCCACCGCCTCTACGAGCGCATCGCCCATGAGCGCGAGGAGGAGTTGGAGCATGCCGACAAGCTGATCCGCCGCATCCTGTTCCTGGAAGGCACGCCCGACGTGGGCAAGCGCGGCAAGCTGCACATCGGCAAGGATGTGGCCGAGATGCTGAAGAACGACCTGGCCTACGAACTGATGGTGGTGGACGAACTGCGCGCCGCCATCGCCCTGGTGGAGAAGGAGCAGGATTACGAGACCCGCGCCATTCTGCGCGAACTGCTGTCCGACACCGAGGAGGACCACACCCACTGGCTGGAGCAGCAGGTGGGCCTGATCGAACGTCTGGGCCTGCAGAACTATCTGCAATCGGCGGCCGGCAACCTGACCGGGGGGGCGGCATGAAGGGCGACAAGGCCGTCAACAAGGCCCTCAACGAGGTCCTGAAGGTCCAGCTGACCGCCATCAACCAGTTCTTCCTGCATGCCCGCATGCTGAGGAACTGGGGGCTGAAGGATCTGGGCAAGGCCGTCTACCGGCTGTCCATCGAGGAGATGAAACACGCCGACGAGGTGATCGAGCGCATCTTGTTCCTCGAGGGCCTGCCCAACCTGCAGGACCTGGGCAAGCTCTATATCGGCGAGGACGTACCCGAGATCATCGCCAACGATCTCGCCATGATGGTCAGGGAGCGTGCCGCCCTGGTCTCGGCCATCGCGCTCTGTGAGGAGAAGCAGGATTTCGTCAGCCGTCACGAGCTGTCGGAAATCCTGGAGGAGGCGGAGGAGGCCATCGACTGGCTGGAAAACCAGCAGGGCCTGATCGCCGCCATGGGCCTGCCCAACTACCTGCAATCGGCCATGGGGGAACTGGCCGGGGACTGATCACATCTTCCTGGGGTTGGGCAGGAAGGCCGCGCCGGCAAAGCCCAACCCCGCCACCACCGCCGCCATGGCGAAGGCGCCGGAAAAGCTGCCCCAGGCATCGGCCATGCGCCCGGCCACCGCCGGGCCGACGATCTGGCCCAGGGCGAAGATCAGGGTGACGGTCCCGAAGGCGGATGCCGCCTGTTCCGGCCCGAAGTAGTCGCCCACCGCCGCCGCCATGATGGACGGGATGGCCCACACCACCAGCCCGAACAGGACGATGGAGGCGTAGAGGAACGGCTCGGGCAGGGGAGCCGCCACCAGCACGTAGGCGGTGGCCTGGAAGGCGAAGACGATCATCAGTCCGGCGCGGCGCCCGATTTTGTCGGACAGGCCGCCGAACACCGGCCCCGAGGCCAGGGACAGGAAGCCGATCCACGACCAGAACATGCCGGCGGTGGATTCGGGAAAGCCGCGCTCCTGCACCAGGGCGGTGACGATGAACGTGGCATAGATGACATAGGTGAAGCCGAAGGCGGCATAGACCGCCCCCAGATGGGCCAGGATGCGCCGCTTGGCCGCCGGAGTGGGGGCGGCGGCGCAGACCGGGGCCGGAGTGCCGGGCGGGCCGGCGGGGCCGATCACCGGCGACAGGCCCAACTCGGACGGATGATTGCGCAGCACCATGAGGTCGATCAGGGCGGCGCCCAGCACCATCAGGCCGATCACCAGCCACGACAGGCGCCAGCCCTCGGCTCCGACCATGGCGTTGATGGCCGGCACCAGGGCGCCGACGGTCATGATGGCGACACCCGAGCCGATCACCACGAAGCCGGCGGCGCGGCCGCGCACCTTGCGGCCGAACCAGTGGGCGATCAGCCCCATCACCGGGACATTGGCGGCGCCGCTGCCGAAGCCGGTCAGCACGTAGAGGGCCAGCACCTGGCCGAACCCCTCGGCGCGCGATACCACCATCATGGACAGCCCCACCAGGGCAAGGCCGCCGACCACGGTGCGCCGCGCCCCCCAGCGGCCGACCATGGGGCCGACCACCAGCACGGCGGCCATGTAGCCCACGAAGTTGCCGGTGGATATCCAGCCCATCTGGCTGCGGGACAGGTCCAGCGACAGGCCCATGGAGGGCAGCAGCATGCCCAGCGCGAGGCGGCCCAGCCCCAGGCAGGCGAAGATGCCGACACAGCCGGCGGCGACCACCGCCCAACCGTAATGGAAGGGCAGGCGGCGGATGAGGGGATGCTCGGAGGTGTCCGACATTGTTGTCCTGGTAACCAATTTCCTGGCACCTTGGCATGGCCGTTCCGGCATGCCAAGTTGATTGCGACGCCCGTACCGCCCGTGACCGAGGACTCCTGATGCCCGCCTATGATTTCGACCTGATCACCCTGGGGGCCGGTTCCGGCGGCGTGCGGGCCAGCCGCATGGCGGCGCAGGCGGGCCGCAAGGTGGCGGTGGTGGAGGAGAGCCGGCTGGGCGGCACCTGCGTCATGCGCGGCTGCGTGCCCAAGAAGCTGCTGGTCTATGGCGCCAAATTCGCCGAGGAACTGACCGATTCGCTGGGCTTCGGCTGGAGCATGGAGGGCGCCGATTTCGACTGGGCGCGCCTCGTCAGCGCCAAGAACGAGGAATTGCAGCGCCTGGAGGGCGTCTACGGCCGCCTGCTCAAGGAGTCCGGCGTCACGGTGGTGGAGGGCCGGGGGACCCTGCTCAACGCCCATGCCGTGCAGGTGGGACTCAAGGTCTTTACCGCCGAGACCATCCTGATCGCCACCGGTGGGCGGCCCTCGCTGCCCGAGGTACCGGGCATCGAGCACGCCGTGACCTCCAACGAGGCGCTGGACCTGATGCAATTGCCCGAGCGGGTGGTGATCGTCGGCGGCGGCTATATCGCGGTGGAATTCGCCGGTATCTTCAATGCGCTTGGCGTCGGCGTCACCCAGGTGCTGCGCGGCGATACCTTGCTGCGCGGTTTCGACGCCGACATCCGCGTCACCCTGGCCGAGGAGATGGTCAAGAAGGGCGTCGATCTGCGCACCACCACCCAGGTCCGCGCCATCCAGCGGCGCGGTCACGGTTACGGCGTCGAACTGTCCGACGGCCAGACCGTCGAGGCAGACCTGGTCATGTACGCCACCGGTCGTGTCCCCAACACCGAGGGGTTGGGGCTGGAGCAGGCCGGAATCGTGCTCAATTCCAAGGGCGCCGTCATGGTCGACGCCCTGTCGCGCACCTCGGTCCGCAACATCTGGGCGGTGGGCGACGTCACCGACCGGGTCAATCTCACTCCCGTCGCCATCAACGAGGCCATGGCCTTCGTGCGGACCGCCTTCCTCGGCCAGGCCACCGCCATGGATTACGAGAATATCCCCTCGGCGGTGTTCTCCATGCCGCCGGTGGGCACGGTGGGCCTCACCGAGGCCGAGGCGGCCAAGCGCTATGGCGTCGTCGACGTCTACCTGTCGCGCTTCAAGCCCATGCGCAACCTTCTGGCCGGGCGCGACGAGCGCTCCATGATGAAGCTGGTGGTCGACCGCGCCACCGACCGGGTGCTGGGCCTTCACATGGTGGGCGCCGATGCCCCGGAAATCGTCCAGGGCTTCGCCGTGGCGCTGAAATGCGGCGCCACCAAGGCCCAGTTCGACGCCACCGTCGGCATTCACCCCACGGCGGCCGAGGAATTCGTCACCATGCGCGAAAAGCGTCCGGAGAACGGTCGTGCTTGACTACGATTTCCCCCTGTGGCGGCCGCCGTCCGAGGGCGACAACCTGATCATCCAGGCGACGCTGGGCTGCCGCTACAATCAGTGCAGCTTCTGCTCCATGTACAAGACCAAGGCCTACCGGGCGCGCAGCCTGGAAGAGGTCTTCGCCGACATCGACGCGGCGGCGGGCGAGTGGCCCGATGCCCACCGGGTGTTCCTGGCCGACGGCGACGCCTATTGCCTGCCCACCGGGACGCTGGTGGCCATCTGCGACCATCTGGCGCTCCGCTTTCCGGCGCTGCAGCGCATCTCCGCCTACGCCACTCCCTTCGACATCCTGGGCAAGAGCGCCGAGGATATCGCGCTCTTGAAGTCCAGGCGGCTGGGGCTGGTCTATCTTGGCATCGAGACCGGCTCGGATAGCCTGCTGAAGCGCATCGCCAAGGGCTCGGCCAGACAGATGGAGGCGGCACTCGCCAAGGCGCGGGAATGCGGCCTCAAGGTCTCGGCCACGGTGATCCTGGGCCTGGGCGGCAAGACCGGCTGGCAGGACCACATGGAGGGCACCGCCGAACTGGTCAACCGGGCGCCGCCCACCTATCTCTCCACCTTGCAGCTGGGCCTGGAGACCAACGTGGCGCCGCGCTTCTTCGAGCGTTTCGGCGAGGAATTCCAGTGGCAGGACGACCGGGGCGTGCTGGCGGAGCTGCGCCACCTGCTGCAACGCCTCGACCCGCCGGCCCCGGTGATCTTCCGCTCCAACCACGCCAGCAACGCGCTGGCCCTGGCCGGCAATCTGCCCAAGGACAAGGGCAAGCTGCTGGCCCGCATCGACGCCGCCCTGGACGAGGGCGCCGGGGTGCGGCCGAGGTGGATTCGGGGATTCTAGATCAACAGGCTGGAGGGGGAGGCCGAGCCTCCCCACCGGGGTTCGGGGCGGAAGCCCCGAAGGACTCAAGCCTTGCCGATCCGCTGCGCCGCCGCCAGCAGCATGGCGTCGGAGCCGCGCGGGCCGATCAGTGACAGGCCGACCGGCAGACCGCCCACCGTGCACAGCGGCAGGCTGATCTGCGGGCAGCCGGCCATGCCTGCGATGGTGGTCAGGCTGACGATGCGGTGGCGGATTTCCCACATTACCGAGCGGGGCGAGTGAACCGGCGGCGCGGTCACCGGGGTGGTGGGCAGCACCAGCACGGCATTGCCCTCCAGCGCCTCCTGCACCCAGCGCTTGGCGCGCAGGCGGAAGCCACGGGCCGCCGACAGGGTGCGCTGCGATACTCGGGAGCCGCGCAGGAAATTGTCCGCCACCTCGAAGCCGAAGCGGGGATTGGAATTGTTGATCCACTCGCCGAAACGGTCCCAGGCCTCGCGGCCCTGGATGGCGTTCTGGTGCTCGACCCAGTCGGCCAGCGGCACCGGCGAGACCTTGCGGCCGCGCACGATGGGGGCGACGGCGTCCTTGATACGGGGCAGGACGGCCTCGATGGCGGCGGCGACGGCCGGGTCCGAGGCTTCCATGGCGTCTTCCAGCACCACCACCTGGGCGGGGCGGACGTCCTTGATCTTCTTGCGCAGCAGCGCCTCGCCCATCCTGGCGAGGATTTCCGGGTCGTCGGCCAGCAGGCCGACGGTGTCGAAGGTGTTGGACTGGCTCAGCACCCCGTCCATGGGGATGACCCCCAGTGTCGGGCGCAGGCCGAACACGCCGCAGAACGAGGCCGGCACGCGGGTCGAGCCGGCGGTGTCGGTGCCGAGCGCCATGGAACACAGCCCGCCGGCCACGGCCGCCGCCGAACCGCTGCTTGATCCGCCGGGCACGTGGCCGGGGGCGCGGGGATTGTCGGGGGTACCGTAATGGGAATTGTCGCCGAAGATACCGCGGGTCAGCTCATCGGTGTGGGTCTTGCCCACCAGCCGGGCGCCGGATTCCAGCAGGGTGCTGACGGCCCAGGCGGTGTGCTTGGCCGGCTCGGCCAGACGGCGCCAGTCGGGATTGCCCGCCCCGGTGACATAGCCGGCGACGTCGAAGACGTCCTTGGCGGCGAAGGTCAGTCCGGCCAGCGGACCGGTCGGGACACCATCAAGATAGACGTCACCGCCCAGAGCGAACGCGTTCAACGGATCATGCATATCGGAAGGCCCCCACTGCGTCGCCGCGATTACGGCATGTAGGGAAAAATACCAGATCACCGGGCCGGGTCCAGTCCCTTGGCGGCATTGCCGGGCTGCTTGGTGAACAGGGCTGGGGGAAGGGGGGGCCTATTCCGCCGCCGAGGACTCGGCCACCTTGAGGTGATCCTTGTAGTATTTGATCTTGCGGGCCGCGTCCAAGGCGGGTGGCGCGAAGAAATGGCCCTGGGCGTATTCGATGCCCACATCCTTGAGGATGTTCAGCATCTGGCTGTCCTCGATGCACTCGCCGATGGCGGTCATGCCCAGTTCGTGGGTCAGGCTGACCATGGCGCGCAGCACCGAGCGGCCGCGCTTCTCGCGCGCGTCGAAGAGGTAGTCGCGGTCGATCTTGACGTAATCGGCGGGCAAAATCTTCAAGATGTCGAAGGCCGCCCCGCCCGAGCCGAAATCGTCCAGCGACAGGCGCACGCCCAGGCGCTTGATGCGGGCCAGCAGGCGCCGTGCCTCGTCCAGGTTATAGATCCGGGCGGCGTCGGTGATTTCCAGGACCAGACGGGCCAGAACCGGCTTGTTCTCCTCCAGGATCTTGACCAGCGAGTGATAGAAGGCGGGATTGCCCAGCGAGGTGCCCGACACGTTGACGGCGATGCTGGCCAGGGAGGAAATCTCGGCTCCCGCCTTCATGGCGTTCATGGCCTTCCTCACCGCCATCAGATCGAACTCGCCGATGACGCCCACGTCGGTGGCGAAAGGAATGATCTGCGACGGCGCGAAGAAGCCCTTGTCGTGGGCGATGCGGCCGAACGCCTCGTAGGCCAGCACCGTGCCGGTCGAGACGTTGACCATGGGCTGGAAGAAGAAGGCCAGCTTGTCGCTGCGGATCATCTTGCGGAAATTGCGCACCCGCACCAGGGTGTCTTCCACCGCCACCTTGGCGCCTTCGGCCAGGGACTTGACGGCGAACTTGGCGCTGTCGCGCACGAAGCCGTTGATGATGAAGGTCAGCGCCTTGCCCAGATCATCCTCGGACATGGCGGAATCGTCCATCTCCAGCGAGGCGCTGTGCATCTTGAGGGATGCG
Source organism: Magnetospirillum sp. 15-1 (assembly GCF_900184795.1). Classification (NCBI taxonomy): domain Bacteria; kingdom Pseudomonadati; phylum Pseudomonadota; class Alphaproteobacteria; order Rhodospirillales; family Rhodospirillaceae; genus Magnetospirillum; species Magnetospirillum sp. 15-1. The sequence continues at coordinate 122,558 of NZ_FXXN01000017.1, forward strand.
CCCTTGACCTTGCCGCTGAACTGCCGGAACACCTCGTTGACCTTGTCGTGCACGTCGCCCGAACTGACGGATTGGTCGTGGACCAGGCCGAAGGCGCGGTCGTTGAGCGCCCCGGCCGAGGACTGGCGGACCGAACAGCCCTCCAGGGCGTGGTGCAGCGTGGTGAAGAAGCTCTGCAGCAGGGCCGGTTCGGTGCCCCCGAACCTGGAGGCCGACAGGTCGAACATGGTCAGCGTGTAGTCCTCGCCCAGGCGGTTGGCCTCGTTCAGGCGCTGGCGCACCATGTCGACGAAGCGCACCCGGGGATCGGCGGTCTGGCCCGACTGGTCGTTCTCGCTGGTGGCCAGCGGCGAGATGCGCGACAGCACCAGATGGTAGCCGGACGGAAACTGGGGCAGCTTGATGCCGGCCATGCGCATGCGCGACACGGCGCCTGACGGGCCGACCATGGACAGCGGCGTGTGGTCCAGGCGCCCGGAATTGCGCAGCCGCTGGATGGCGTCGGTGAATTTGTCCTTGTCGCGGGGAAAGATGAATTCGGCCAGCGGCCGACCAAGCAGCTCGGCGTCCGAGATGCCGTAAAGCGCCTCGCCCGCCCCGGCCGAGTAGGTGACGACATCCTCGTCGTCCATCTCCAGCAACAGGTCGGCGCCGGCGAAGGCGAAGGCGATGAAGCGGTCGCGTTGCAGCTTCAGCTTTTCAACAAGAGACGTGTCCCCGCTTCCCATAGCCTTTCCGACCTCCGAAGATTCGTCGTTCCAGGTACTATTCCCCCAGAGATAAGTTACAAAATGCTACATATCGTTTCAAGGTGATTACGCATTTCGGCCAGAGAGACATACCTCCGGTCGGATGGGGGGCGGACCTCCGGTCAGGGAGCGGCGGCAGATTGCCGGGATTTCGTCAATAAGTAATCCGGTACCCAAATGCGTAATTTTTTCGTGGCGTAATGCATTGCTCTCGGGTTAAATAGCTCTTTAGATAGGCTACGCGGCGGAACAAGCCGTGAGCTGCTTCTGGGAGGAAAATGAATGCGTAACCTCATGAAATGGGGCGCGGCGGCTGTCGTCGTCGCCGGTTGCTCCACCTACGCCGGTCTGGCCAACGCCGCCGATCCCATCAAGATCGGTTCGATCCTGTCGGTCACCGGTCCGGCCTCCTTCCTGGGCGAGCCCGAGAAGAAGACCCTGGAAATGTATGTCGAGCGCATCAACAAGGAAGGCGGCGTCCAGGGCCGCAAGATCGAGCTGGTCGTCTATGACGACGGCGGCGCCGGCGAGAAGGCTTCCACCTTCACCAAGCGCCTGATCGAAAGCGACAAGGTCGATCTGCTGATCGGCGGTTCCACCACCGCGACCACCATGGCCGCCGTGCCGCTGGCCGAGCGCAACGAGGTGCCGTTCATCTCGCTGGCCGGCGCCGTGGTCATCGTCGAGCCGGTGAAGAAGTGGGTGTTCAAGACTCCCCACACCGACAAGATGGCCGCCGAGAAGGTGTTCTCGGACATGAAGAAGCGTGGCATCACCAAGATCGGCATGATCTCGGAGGATGCGGGCTTCGGCAAGTCGGGCCATGACCAGTCGCTGGCCGTGGTGAAGAGCTTCGGCATCGAAGTGGTCGCCGACGAGATCTACTCGCCGAAGGACCCCGACGTCACCGCCCAGCTCACCAAGATCAAGAACGCCGCCGGCGTCCAGGCGGTGTTCAACTTCGGCTTTGGCCAGGGTCCGGCCATCGTCACCAAGAACTTCAAGCAGCTGGGCATCGCGCTGCCGCTGTACCAGTCCCATGGTGTCGCTTCCAAGGACTACATCAAGCTGGCCGGTGACGCGGCCGAGGGTGTCCGCCTGCCGGCCGCCGGCATCGTGGTGCCCGACCAGCTTCCCGCTTCCGATCCGCAGAAGCCGGTGGTGACCGCCTTCAAGAAGGATTACGAGACGGCGTTCAAGTCCGACGTCTCGACCTTCGCCGGTCATGCCTATGACGGTCTGCAGATCGCCCTCGCCGCCATCAACCGCGCCAAGTCCACCGACAAGGCCAAGGTGCGTGACGAGATCGAGAAGACTTCGGGTTATGTGGGTACCGGTGGCCTGGTCTCCATGAGCCCCGCCGACCACATGGGCCTGTCGCCGTCGGCTTTCCACATGTTGGAAATCCGCAAGGGCGATTGGGTGCTGATCGACTGATCCGACGGTTGGCCGGCGGTTCCGTTCCCCTTACCGGGACGGACCGCCGGGTGACCTCGCCGAGGGAGTTGGGGGAAGCATGTTCGCCGCATTCCTGCAGTATCTGTTTTCCGGGCTGACGTCGGGCGCCATCTATGCGCTGGCCGGTCTCGGGTTCGCCATCATCTACAACGCCAGCCACGTGATCAATTTCGCCCAGGGCGAGTTCATCATGGTCGGCGGCATGGCGACCGCCACCATGGTGGCGGCCGGTGTGCCGATCTATCTGGCCATTCCCTTGGCCATGGTCGCCTCCATGCTGGTGGGCGTCGCCATGGAGAAGTTCGCGGTCGAACCGGCGCGCAACGCCGACGTGGTCACCATCATCATCATCACCATCGGCGCCTCCATCTTCCTGCGCGGCGCCGCCCAGATCATCTGGGACAAGGAATTCCATTCCCTGCCGGCCTTCTCGGGCGAGACGCCCATCGCCGTGCTGGGCGCCACCCTGATGCCCCAGAGCCTGTGGGTGTTCGGCATCTCGGCCGTCGCCATCGCGCTGCTCTGGTACTTCTTCAACCGCACCATGTTCGGTAAGGCCATGCTGGGCACCTCGCACAACCGTCTGGCCGCCCAGTTGGTGGGCGTGGCGGTGAAGAAGGTGCTGCTGGCCAGCTTCGCCCTGTCGGCCCTGCTGGGCGCGGTGGGCGGCATCGTGGTCACCCCCATCACCTTCACCAATTACGAGGCGGGCATTATGCTGGGCCTCAAGGGCTTCTCGGCCGCGGTGCTGGGCGGTCTGGGCAACGGCACGGGCGCCATCGTCGGCGGCCTGATCGTCGGTATCGCCGAGGCCATGGCGTCGGGCTATCTGTCGTCGGCCTACAAGGACGCCATCGCCTTCATCATCATTCTCTTCGTTCTGTTCTTCATGCCCAGCGGCCTGTTCGGCAAGCGCGGCACGGATCGGGTGTGACGCCATGAACCTCATGACAGCACGAACCGGCGGGTTGGCGATCCTGGCGGTGATCATCACCGTCGCCCCCCTCGGCTTTTCCAACAGCTACTTCTATGACGTCGGCGTCAACGCCATGTTCAACGCCATCGTCTGCGTCGGGCTGAATCTGCTGATCGGCTATGCCGGCCAGATCAGCCTGGGGCATGCCGGTTTCTTCGCGCTGGGCGCCTATGGCAGCGGCATCCTGACCGAGCGCTACGGCGTGCCGGCCATCGGCGCCCTGGTACTGTCAGCCGCGGTGGTGGGAATCCTGGCCTTCGCGGTGGCGCGTCCCATCCTCAAGCTCAAGGGCCACTACCTGGCCATGGCGACGCTCGGCATCGGCATCATCATCCACATCGTGCTCAAGACCGAAGCCGGCATCACCGGCGGTCCCGACGGCATGAGCCTGGGCAATTTCAAGATGCTCGGCCTCACCATCAAGGGCGACCAGATGTGGTACTGGGTGACCGGCTTCCTGCTGGTGCTCGCGGTGTGGCTGTCGCTCAACCTGATCGAATCGCCGGTGGGCCGTGCCCTCCGGGCCGTGCACGGCTCCGAGGTGGGTGCCGAGGTGGTCGGCGTCGACACGTCGAGCTACAAGGTGCTGGTCTTCGTGGTCTCGGCGGTGTTCGCCTCCGTCGTCGGCTCGCTGTTCGCCCATAAGAACGGCTTCATCACGCCCGATATCGCCAGCTTCTTCCACTCGGTGGAGCTGGTGACCATGGTGGTGCTGGGCGGCATGGCCTCCATCTACGGCGCGCTGATCGGCGCGGTGATCCTGACCCTGCTGCCGCAGGTACTGGCGGCGGTCGAGCAGTACGAGGCCATGATCCTCGGCGCCATCATGATGGGCACCATGATCTTCATGCCCAAGGGCCTGCTGCCCAGCCTGCTGAACAGCCTCAAGCGCCGGGGAGGCGGAAAATGAGCCTTCTCAAGGTTGAAAAGCTCTCCAAGGAATTCGGCGGCGTCCACGCGGTCGAGGACCTGACCTTCTCGGTCGAGGCGGGGCACATCCACTCCATCATCGGCCCCAACGGCGCCGGCAAGACCACCCTGTTCAACCTGATCACCGGGGTCTACACCCCCAGCTCGGGCCGGGTGCTGTTCCAGGACCGTCTGGTGTCGGGCATGAAGCCCTATGAGCTGGCGGCGCTGGGCATGAGCCGTACGTTCCAGAACCTGCAGATCTTCTTCAACATGCAGGCCATCGAGAACGTCATGGTCGGCCATCACCTGCATCTGGACCGGCGTTTCCTGCCGTCGCTGCTGCGTCTGCCCAAGGTGACGCGCCGCGACCGGGAATGCCGCGATTACTGCGCCGGGTTGATGGAGTTCGTCGGCCTCGCCAAGTATGTGGATGCCGATGCCGCCTCCATGCCCTATGGCGCCCTGAAGCGCCTGGAGATCGCCCGCGCCCTGGCGGCCCAGCCCAAGATGCTGCTGCTCGACGAGCCGGCGGCGGGCCTGAACGCCACCGAAAGCCGCGAGATCGACGAGGTCATCAAGAAGGTGGCCTCCACCGGCGTCACCGTGGTCCTGGTGGAGCACGACATGAAGATGGTGATGGGCATTTCCGACCAGATCACGGCTCTGGATTACGGGCGTAAGCTGGCCGAGGGCACGCCCTCCGAGGTGCGCGCCAATCCCGAGGTGGTCAGCGCCTATCTCGGCACGCACGGGTGAGGGACATGGGAATGCTGCTCGAAATCTCCGGCCTGACCAGCCATTACGGTCGTATCCAGGCCCTCAAGGGCATCGACGTCCAGGTCGCCGAGGGCGAGCTGGTGGCCCTGGTCGGCGCCAACGGCGCCGGCAAGACCACCTTGCTGCGTTGCATCTCGGGCGTTCAGCCGGTCACCGGCGGAACCATCAAGTTCGCCGGCCAGGACATCACCAAGATGGCGCCTGAAAAGCGGGTGGGCCTCGGCATCAGCCAGTCGCCCGAAGGCCGCCAGGTGTTCGGCCCCATGTCGGTGGAGGATAATCTGCGCCTCGGCGCCTATCGCCGCCACGGTCCGGACATCAAGGCCGACATGGACCGCATGTACGAGATGTTCCCCATCCTGCACAAGAAGCGGGATTTGCCGGCCGGCACTCTGTCGGGCGGTCAGCAGCAGATGCTGGCCATTGCCCGCGCCCTGATGGCCAATCCGCGCGTGCTGCTGCTCGACGAGCCCAGCATGGGGCTGGCGCCGCTGCTGGTGGCGGAGATCTTCCGCACCATCCAGGCGCTGAAGGATCAGGGGACCACCATCTTCCTGGTGGAGCAGAACGCCTATGCCGCCCTGGCCATCGCCGATCGCGGCTATGTGCTGGAAACCGGCGCCGTGGTTCTGACCGACCAGGGCTCGCGCCTGCTGAACGATGACAAGGTGAAGGAAGCCTATCTGGGGCTGTGACGGCGCCCCCGCTCAGGCTTGGAGCGAATGATCGCCGTCAGCGTCCGCTGGCGGCGATTTGCTTTTGCATCGGACCGAGTTCGTAAAGGCCGACCGCCGGAGAGAACAGGACCGCGATAGCCAGGGCGCCCAGGCCGACAACGCCGAGCGCAATCCAGTTACGCACATTGGTGTCGTTCGAGTCGGTCATGGAATTGGACATAATTACAAGCCTCTACGTATTTTTGCCTACCCAAAGGAAGTATCAACCTATCCTGAAGGAGTAGCTACCGCATTCCGCACCGCAAAATCCAGCAAAATCGACCGGATATAGGCAAAGCCACCCATGTGGATTTTGCAATGCAACGTGATACTAAACTTGCTTTTATCCTGTGGAAACTGTAATAGGTAATCAAATACCGAATTAACCGGCCGCCAAGCGCCGGTAACGGCTTAGAGGTCAACGGGAGGATCGGGAACGCATGCGTGAAGTGCGTCTTCATGGCCGCGGCGGACAAGGCGCCGTCTTGGCCTCAGCCATTCTTGCCGCCGCTTTGGTGGAAGAGGGGCGACACGTCATGGCCATTCCCGCTTTCGGCTTCGAACGCCGTGGCGCACCGGTCGTGGCATTTCTTCGGCTGGACGATACGGTGATCCGCCGTGTCACGAACATCTACTCGCCCGATATCGTGGTGGTGATCGACCCCACCGTGGCGCGTGCCGTGGACGTGTTCGCCGGCATGCCCAAGGGGGGAACCCTGATCATGGCGACCAGCAAGCCGCCGGGCGAGCTCGAGGTGCCGGCGACGGTGGGGCGGGTTGCCACCTGCAACGCCATCCACATCGCCATGGACATCTTCAAGCGCCAGATCACCAACACCATCATGCTGGGCGCCTTCGCCAAGGCCACCGGGCTGGTGAGCGTGGAATCGCTCGAGAAGGCGCTGGAGGAAACCCATTTCCGCGACGCCGGCCTCAAGCAGAACATCGAGGCGGTGCGGCGCGGCTATGCCGAGACCATCGTGCTGGACCTCGGCAAGGAGAAGGCGGCATGAGCCTTAGAAATGTCCCGGACAACATGTGTCCCATCGCCACCGAGTACACCACCATGCTCACCGGCGACTGGCGGGCGCTGCGTCCGGTGGTCGATCGCGACGCTTGCGTCAAATGCGCCACCTGCTGGCTGTACTGCCCGGTGCAGTGCGTGGTGGAGAAGGCGACGTGGTTCGACTTCAACTACGACTTCTGCAAGGGCTGCGGCATCTGCGCCGAGGAATGCCCGCACCGCGCCATCAAGATGGTTGAAGAGACGGAGGGCTGACCATGAACGAGATCTCCGCTTCGACCGCCAAGGTCATCGTCTGCGACGGCAACGAAGCCGCTGCCTGGGGGGCCTGCCTGTCGCGTCCCGACATGGTCGCCGTCTACCCCATCACGCCGCAGAGCTCGCTGGTGGAGTATCTGGCCCAGTTCATCGCCGACGGTCGCATGGACGCCGATCTGATGGACGTGGAGGGCGAGCATACCGTGCTGTCGGTGCTGCACGGCGCTGTCCTGGCCGGGGCGCGGACCTATTCCGCCACCTCGGCGCAGGGTTTGGCCTTCATGTTCGAGCCCTATTTCCGCACGCCGGGCCTGCGCCTGCCCATGGTGGTGTCGCTGGTTACCCGCGATGCCGTGTCGCCCACCTGCGTGTGGGGCGGCCAGCAGGACGCCATGACCGTCAAGGAAGTGGGCTGGATTCACATGTACTGCGAGACCCAGCAGGAAATCCTCGACACCATTCCCATCGCCTACAAGGTGGCCGAGCATCCCGACGTGATGCTGCCGGTCAACGTCAACCATGACGGCAACTATCTGTCCTACGGCGTGGCACGGGTGGAATTGCCCGAGCAATCGGTGGTGGATGCCTTCCTGGGTGAGAAGCAGGTCAACTGGCACGCCTGCCTGGACCCCGAGCGCCCCATGGCGGTGGACCCGCTGACCGGCGGTGCCGGCGGCATCGGGCCGTCCATGTTCGTCAAGTACCGCAAGGGACTGTGCTCGGGCATGCAGACCGCCCTGCAGGTCATCGAGGACGCTCATGCCGATTGGGGCAAGCGTACCGGCCGCTACTGGTCGCCGTTGATCGAGGAATATTGCATGGAGGACGCCGAGGTGGCGCTGGTCACCATCGGCTCCATGACCGGCGCCGCCAAGGACGCGGTGGACGAGGCCCGTCTGGGCGGCAAGAAGATCGGTCTGGTCAAGATCAAGACCTTCCGCCCGTTCCCCGCCGCCCGCATCGCCCAGGCGCTGTCCAAGGTGAAGGCCATCGGCGTGGTCGACCGTTCGGTCAACTTCGGCTGGAACTGCGGTCCGGCGTTCCAGGAAGTCCTGGCCGCGCTGTACGCCCTGCCGGTGCGCATTCCGATGATGAGCTTCATCGGCGGTCTGGCCGGCGCCGACATCACCGTCGAGCATTTCGCCGGCGTGGTGGACCGTACCTTCCGTCTGGCCGGGGGCGAAATGGCCACCGGTCCCGTGTGGCTGAACGAGAACGATTGAGGTCGATGATGCCCGAGGCCAAATACCTTCTCGTCGGCTCCAGCCACGCTGCGCTGGAGGCGCTCCGCGCCATCCGTCTGGTCGATCCCGACGGCTCCATGGCCATGCTGACCCGCGACGAGCGGCTGCCCTATTCGCCCACCATCCTGCCCTACGTGGTGTCGGGCCGGTCCGGCTCGGACAAGGTGCTGCTGCGCGATGCCGCCTTCTTCGAGGCCAATAACTGCACCTATGTGCCCAACGCCCGCGCCGTGTCCCTGGACCCCAAGGCCAAGGCGGTGACCCTGGCCAGCGGCGAGGTCTGGCGCTATCAGTCCCTGCTGATCGCCTCGGGCGCCGCTCCGGCCATTCCGCCGGTCAAGGGGCTGGATGGCGTGAAGTACCACGTGCTCCGTACCCTGGCCGATGCCGAGGGCCTGCGCGGTGCCATGCGGGGCGCCAAGCGCGCCGTGGTGCTGGGGGCTGGTCTGGTCGGACTGCATGCCGCCGAGAACCTGGCCGAGGCCGGTCTCTCGGTTACGGTGGTGGAGATGCAGGACCACGTTCTGCCGGGCTATTTCGACGCCAAGGCCTCGACCCGTATCGAAGAGGCCTTCACCAAGCACGGCGTCGAGCTCAAGCTGCGCCGCAAGGTGGTCGAGGTTTCCGGCCCCGCGGCCCGCGTTACCCTGGATGACGGCAGCGTTCTCGAGGCCGACCTGCTGCTGGTCGCCACCGGCGTTCGCCCGGTGACCGACTGGCTGGAGGGCTCGGGTGTCGCCGTGGACAAGGGCGTGGTGGTCGACGAGATCATGCGCACCAACATCGACGGCATCTGGGCGGCGGGCGACGTGGCCCAGGCCACCGATTTCGCCAGCGGCAAGCCGGCGCTGATCGGCATCATTCCGACCGCGGTGGAGCAGGGCAAGATCGCCGGCCAGGGCATGGCCGGGGATTCCTACCGCAAGGATTACGCCGGCGGCCTGCCGGTCAACACCTACCGTTTCTTCGGCCGGGTGGCGCTGTCCATCGGCCGGGCCGCCGCCACCGATGGTGTCGAGGCGGTGGAGACCGAATCCGGCGCCTATCGCCGGCTGGTCCTCGAGAATAACCGGCTGGTGGGCTACGCCAGCGTCGATGAGCCCTTCGACGTGGGCATCATGGGCGAGTTGATCCGCCGTCGGGTGGATTTGAGCGAATGCAAGGACGCCTTCCTGGCCCGACCGGTGGAAACCGGCCGGCGCCTGATGAGCGAGCAGTGGAGGTAAGAATGGGCGCGGCATTCGACAGCATCAGCTTCAAGGCCTCGCTCTGCGACGGCTGCGGCGACTGCATGACGGCCTGTTCCGAGGCCAAGCAGGGCGCATCACGCATCTCCATCGTTCCCGGCGCCAAGGCCGGGAGCTTCGAGACCGCCATCTGCCGCCAGTGCGGCGATCCTAAATGCGTCCAGGTCTGTCCCTCGGGCGCGCTCGACAAGGATGGCGGCAACGGCATCATCGGCTGGGACGCGTCCAAGTGCGTGGACTGCCTGCTGTGCACCGCCGGCTGCTCCTATGGCGGCATCGCGGTGGACCCCAAGGTGGCCCGCGTCGCCAAGTGCGATCAGTGCGACGGCGACCCGGCCTGCGTCAAGGTGTGCCCCACCGGCGCCCTGGAATTCCGCAAGGCGGGCAGCATCTTCAACGAGTACGGCGCCAAGGAGGATTTGTTCGTCCCCGGCCTGTCGGGCTGTCAGGGCTGCAATTCCGAACTGATCATGCGCCACGCCATGCGCAAGATCGGCCGCAACTCGGTGCTGGCCACGCCGCCCGGCTGCATTCCCGGCATGGGCTCGGTGGGCTATAACGGCAAGACCGGCACCAAGGTCCCGGTATTCCACCCGCTGCTGACCAATACCGCCTCCATGCTGTCGGGCATCCGCCGCTATTACGACCGCATCGGCCGCAAGGACATCGTGGTGATGGCCCTGGCCGGCGACGGCGGCACCTCCGATTGCGGCTTCCACGCCGTGTCGGGCGCCGCCGAGCGGGGCGAGAAGGTGCTGTATGTCTGCGTCGACAACGAAGGCTACATGAACACCGGCATGCAGCGCTCGGGCACCACGCCCTACGGCTCGTGGACCTCGACCACCCCGGTGGGCGAGCACATGAAGGGCAAGACCCAGGACGCCAAGAACCTGCCGCTGATCATGACGGCCCACAAGTGCCGCTACGTGGCGACGGCCTCCACCGGCTACATGGAGGACCTCTACGAGAAGCTGGACCGCGCCATCGAGGCGTCGTTCGAGGGCTTCTCCTACCTTCATATCTATTCGCCGTGCCCTACCGGCTGGCGCATTCCGTCGTCCAAGGTGATCGAAGCCTGCCGCATGAGCGTGGACAGCAACTTCAACCCGCTGTGGGAATACACCAACAGCACCGGGTTGCGCTTCACCCACTCGCCGGACAACGCCTATCCCATCACCGAATACGTCAAGATGATCGGCAAGTACCGTCATCTGTCCCCCGACCAGCTCGCCCACATCCAGGCCAAGGTGGACGAGCAGGTTGCGCTGCTCAAGCTGATGGCGGCGGAGTCCCCTCCGCCTCACGCGGCGCACAGGGCTCCGGCCGGATTCTCCACCCCGGCCGGAGCCGAACTGCTTCAGCCCGCCCGGCGGGAAATCGCCAGGAACTGACGTTTAACTCCCCGCTTCGGCGGGGAGTTTTTTTATGGGGGAGATGACGGGCCGGTTGGTTCTAGTTCAGCGTACGTCATATTCGACGCTCGCTGATCTGGGGTTACGCCGCTTTTAACTGGCTGCGGAAAAACCCCGCTTCGCGGCAGGGCTACCGCCCAGACCCGTTCGGAGGCACAGCCTCCGAACCACCAGTTTCTTTTTATTTCAATGGATAAAAACTGAAGGGTTCGGGAAGCCGTGCTTCCCGGCTGGGGGATCGGGGGCAAAAGCCCCCGAAAGGGAGCTTTTCCGCAGCCTGTTAAACGCGGGCGTGCTGCCGGCTCGCTACCCGCGCCAGGCCGGTGATGCCCAGCAAGGTGGCGCCATAGGCCATCAACTGGCCGGCGCTGGGGCGGTCCATGTAGCCCACCAGGGTGTGGAGCAGGCGGCCGCCGATGCTGTTCTCGGGCAGCAGCCACGAAGTGTCCCACAGGGGCTGGTCGGCGATCTCGATCAGCCCGGCGGCCGACAGGTAGGTCACCACCTGGGCGGCCATGCCGGCGGCCAGCAGGGTCACCAGCCAGGTGGTGACGGAAAACAGGTGACGGGCGGGAATGGCCAGCAGGCCGCGATAGAGCAGGATACCGACGGTGACGCCGGCTCCCAGGCCGACGGCGCAACCGGCCACGGTCGCCAGCTTGCCGCCCTCGTCCGAGGCCGACACGCCGAAGATGAACAGGACCGTCTCGGCACCCTCGCGCAGCACGGCGACGCCCACCACCACCGCCAGCACCGACAGGGGACGCGAGCCGACGGTGACCGCGTGGCCGACCCGCTTCATTTCGGCGGCCATTTCGCGGCCGTGGCTGCTCATCCATACGGTGTGCCAGCCCAGCATGACCACCGCCAGTCCGAGGATCGAGGCGTTGAAGACTTCCTGGCCCATGCCCGACAGGGCGTCGGACAGGGCGCCGGCCGAGCCGGCGATGGCCGCCGAGCCCGCCAATCCAGCCAGAACGCCAGTCACCACCCAGCGGCGGCTGCCGGCCAGTCCCTTGGTGGCCGCCAGAACGATGCCGACGATCAGGGCGGCTTCCAGAACCTCGCGAAAAACAATGACGGCTGACGCCAGCATGGGGGCCTCGTGCTTTGACCTGGGGTCCGATGCCGTATCCATAGCACCGAACAATGCAAATGCGAGCGAATTGCATCTCTCACATACTTGAGATAGGGCATCGCGGGACAAATGTAAAGCGTTGAAAAAGGGCGGAGTCCGGGGGTGGTTAGGCAGTCCCGACGTGCTATATATGCATTATGGATTTACTGGGCGGGCGGGAACCCCTCGGGTAGAATCCTGGTGGAATGCGAGGGGGCAATGCCTTTGCTGCGTAAGATCGAAGTGACCACCGGTGTCTGGTGGATCGAGGCCCCCCAGGCCGGGGTTTCGGTGCTGTGCGGCTGTCCCGCCGACGCGGTGAAACACCTGATGAAGCGGGGACTGATCGTCTCCACCGAGATGAACGGCGTGCCGTTCGAGACCGGGCCCAACGTCATCCTGCTGTCGGATGCCATGGTCCAGAACGGCAGCTTTTCCAATCTGGCCGAGTTTCCCGTCCTGCAGATGCTCTATCGCCAGGGCATGATCTTGCCCGGCCATCCGGGCAATACCGGAATCAAGCCCATGCTGATCGGCAGCGCCGATCAGGTGCGCGCTCAGATGCAGTACATCTACCGCGGCAATTACGGGCTGGTGAACGAGGAGGAGATCGTCGAGGCCGGTGAGACTCCCGAGCGGGCGCGCGATCTGATGCGCATGAAGCTGCGCTTCGCCTTCGGCGCCATCCGCCATCCCGGCGACCTGCTGGACACCCTGGTGGTGGACAACGAGCCGGTGGAGATCCGCAACGGCGTCACTGTTCGCCGGATGATGTTCAACGTCTTCGAATTCTCCTACGAGGGCCAGACGGCGGTGGTGGACCTCAACCTGCCGCCGTTCGAGACCTATGAATCCCCGTATCCCCTGGGTTTCTACCGCCTGCGCCGCGAATATTTCGCGGTCATCCATTCGGGCGAAGGCGACGGCTGGGACATCAACCGTCCCTCCATGTCTTCCATCGTCATGTTTCAGGGCAAGGTCTATCTGGTGGATGCCGGTCCCAACATCCTCTACTCGCTCAACGCGCTGGGCATCGGCGTCAACGAGATCGAGGGCATCTTCCATACCCACTCGCATGACGACCATTTCGCCGGGCTGACCACGCTGATCCGCTCGGATCACAAGCTGAAATACTATTCGACCCCCCTGGTCCGCGCGTCGGTGGCCAAGAAGGTCTCCGCGCTGCTGTCCATCGAGGAGGCGGCGTTCTCCGACTATTTCGACGTCTGTCCGCTGGTGGAAGGCGAGTGGAACGCCATCGATGGGCTGGAGGTGATGCCGGTCTTCTCGCCCCATCCGGTGGAGACCACCATCTTTCACTTCCGCGCCATGTGGGAGGGGGGATATCGCACCTATTCCCATTTCGCCGACATCTGCCGCCTGTCGGTGCTGCAGAGCTTCGTTACCGACGATCCGGCGGCGCCCGGCATCAGCCAGGCCATGTACGACAAGGTGTCCGCCGACTATCTGGCCCCGGCCGACGTCAAGAAGATCGACGTGGGCGGCGGCATGATTCACGGTGACGCCTACGATTTCCGCGACGACATGTCGGGCAAGATCATCCTGGCCCATACGTCCCAGCGCAACACCCGCGCCCAGAAGGCCATCGGCTCCTCGGCGTCGTTCGGCACGGTGGACGTGCTGATCCCGTCCAACCACGACTTCATCTGGCCCTATGCCTTCGAGGCGCTGGACGCCTATTTCCCCGGTATTCCCCGCCACCAGATCCGGGTGCTGCTCAACAATCCGGTGGTGACGTTCAATCCCGGCACTATCCTGGTCAAGGAGCGCATGCCCAACGACCATATCTATCTGCTGCTGTCGGGCAGCGTCGAGATGATCCCCATCGAAATCGAGATGCGCTCGGTGCTGTCGGCCGGCGCGCTGATCGGCGAGCTGTCGGGGCTGTTCGGCACTCCGGCGTCGGAAACCTACCGCGCCGCCAGCTTCGTTCAGGCCCTGGCCATCCCCTGCTCGCTCTATCTGGAATTCGTGCGCTACAACAACGTGTTCTCGGGGGTGTCACGCCTGCTGGAACACCGCGAGTTCCTGCTGCGCACCTCGCTGTTCGGCGAGGTGGTGTCGTCCAAGTCGCTGAACCGCATCGCCCAGGGCATGGACCGGGAATCCTTCCCCGCCGATACGGTGATCGAGCCCGGCACCGGTCAGGTGGCCATGCTGAAATCGGGCAGTGCCGGCCGCTTCCTGGGCGAGCATATGTTCGAGACCCTGAAGCCCGGCGACTTCTTTGGCGAGGAGGTGGCCATCTTCGGCACGCCCAGCCTGTTGCGCGTCCGCTCGCTGGAGGGCTGCGAGGTCTATCTGGTGCCCGCCGAGACGCTGCGCGACATCCCCTCGGTACGCTGGAAGCTGTTCGAGGCCAGCACCAAGCGGACCCGCGCCATGGTCGAGGCCGGCGAGCACGCCCGCGTGCTGATCAAATGGCATGACGAGTATTCCGTGGGGGTGCAGCGCATCGATTCCCACCACAAGCGCCTGTTCGAGATCGGCAATTCCGTCCTCGACATGATGGAGCGCAAATCCACCGATACCGAGGTGGCCGAGACCATGGGCCTGCTCCGGGAATACGCCCGCTTCCACTTCGGCGAGGAGGAGGGACTGCTGATCCGCTACAAGTATCCCGAACTCAGCAGCCATCGCGCCCGCCACCAGCGTCTGTTGGAGCAGTTGACCGAGATGCAGGCGGCGGTGGCCGACGGGCGCGGCTATAACGAGGCCGAGGTGCTGACCTTCCTGCAGGAATGGATCGTCGGCCACACCCTGGCCGAGGACCGCAAATCGGCCGTCTACCTCAATTCCAAGGGCGTGTACTGACCTTCCGCACGGCTGTCCGGCTGAAATCGGCACACCGTCTTCGGTTGCGGGGGACACGGAAAAGACGGATAAACCACCAAGTCACCAAGGACACCAAGAGGGCGGAGCACGCGACAAGGCCGTATCTCTGTCGTCTTGGCCGGGCTTGTTTCGGCCGTGAGATGATAGGGGCAGAGCCCCAAAAAGATAGAAGCCGGCGGGAGTTGGGGAGCCCGCCGGCTTCATCTTGGGAGGGCCAAACCGAACAGTTGCTCCAACGAGGGCATGCCGGAGCGGCTCAGCTTGACTTCATTCAGAGTACGGCCTCAGCCTGACAAAAAGCTGTCGTTACTCCGCCGCCTTGATGGTTTTCGGATGATGGGCCTTGTGCAGGTCCAGCCGGTCCCATACGGCGCAGAACGAGTCCACCAGATGGGCCATCATGGCATCGTCGTGCAGCGGTGTCGGAGTGATGCGCAGTCGCTCGGTACCCACCGGGACGGTGGGGTAGTTGATGGGCTGCACATAGATGTCGAACTCATTGAGCAGTATGTCGCTGGCCTGCTTGCACAGGGCGGCGTTGCCCACCATCACCGGGATGATGTGGCTGACCGAGGGCAGGACCGGAATGCCGCGGGCGGCCAGCAGATGCTTGGCCGTGGCGGCGCGCTCCTGATGCCTGTCCCGAATCTCGGGATGGGCGCGGAGATAGCGGATGCTGGCCAGGGCGGCGGCGGCGGTGGCCGGCGGCATGGAGGACGAGAAGATGAAACCGGGGCCGAAGCTGCGCACGTAATCGACGCAGGAGGCCGAGGCGGCGATATAGCCGCCGACCACGCCGATGGCCTTGGCCAGGGTGCCCTGGATGATGGTGATGCGGTCGCGCACCCCGTCGCGCTCGGCGACGCCCGAACCTTCGGCGCCGTACATGCCGACGGCATGAACCTCGTCCAGATAGGTCATGGCGTTGTGGGCCTCGGCCACGTCGCAGAATTCGGCCAGGGGGGCGATGTCGCCGTCCATGGAATAGACCGATTCGAAGGCCACCAGCTTGGGCGTCTCCTTCGGATAGGCCGACAGCAACTGTTCCAGGTGTTCCGGGTCGTTGTGGCGGAACACGTGCTTGTCCGAGCGGCCGTGGCGGATGCCCTCGATCATGGAATTGTGGTTGAGCTCGTCTGAGAACACGACGCAGCCCGGAATGGTGGCGCCCAGGGTGGACAGCGCCGTCTGGTTGGCGACGTAGCCCGAGGTGAACAGCAGCGACGCTTCCTTGGCATTGAAGCTCGCCAGCTCCTCTTCCAGCAGCACGTGATAATGGTTGGTGCCGGAAATATTGCGGGTACCGCCGGCACCGGCGCCGCAGCGCTCCAGCGCCTCGTGGCCGGCGGCGATCACGTCGGGGTGCTGGCCCATGCCGAGATAATCGTTGGAGCACCACACCACCACTTCGCGCACTTCGCCGTCGCGATAGTTGAGGGCGATGGGGAAGCGGCCCTTCTGGCGTTCCAGATCGGCGAACACCCGGTAGCGCCCCTCGGACTTGAGGTCGGCGATCCGCTTGGTGAAGTAATGCTCGTAATCCATTCCTCTCCTCCCTCGCCCCGTCAGGCTCCGTGTCTTCCGGAGTCTCGAGGCGGTGCGCCGATCCTAGAGGATCAAAAAGCCCAGGCGCAAGTGTACAAGCTGTAATGCGTCTGGGGCTTTCGACTGAAGTATCACATAGTTATTCGCGTCCAAGCTCGCCATGAGCTTCGTCAAGCGCCGCCCCGAAGCGTCGCAGCAACTCTGTGATTTCCGCCTCGGAGATGACCAGGGGCGGGGCGAAGGCCACCGCGTCGCCCATGGCGCGCAGAATGACACCCTTATTCTGGGCCTTGGCCACCACCCGGGCGCCCACGGTCAGTTCGGGCGGGAAGGGGGCTCGGCTCCGCTTGTCGGCCACCAGTTCCAGGGCGCCGATCAGCCCGATTCCGCGCACCTCGCCCACCAGCGGATGGTCGCGGAAGGCCCGCAGGCCATCCTGCAGCACCGGACCGACCCGGCGGACATGGGACAGGATGTCGCGCTCGGCATAGATGTTGAGCGTCTCCACCGCCACGGCGGCCGAGACCGGGTGGCCGCCATAGGTGTAGCCGTGGCCGAACACACCGATGCGCCCGGATTCCTCGGCGACCGGAGCATAGACCCGCTCGTTGACCATCAGGGCCGAGATCGGGGCGTAGCCCGAGGACAGGCCCTTGGCCAGCGTCATCATGTCGGGGCGGATGTCGAAGGTCTCGGTGCCGAACATATTGCCGGTGCGCCCGAAGCCGCAGATCACCTCGTCGACCACCAGCAGTACGTCGTGGCGGTCCAGCACCGCCTGAATCTTTGGGAAATAGCCGGCGGGCGGCACGATGACGCCGCCGGCGCCCATCACCGGCTCGGCGAAGAAGGCGGCCACGGTCTCCGGCCCCTCGGCCAGGATCAGCGTCTCCAATTCCTCGGCCAGGCGGGTGGAGAAGTCCTCCTCGCTCTCGTTTTCCTTGGCGAAGCGGTAGTGATGGGGGCAGCCGGCCCTCAGCACGCCGGGGATGGGCAGGTCGAACGAACGCTGGTTGTTGACCAGACCGGTCAGCGAGGCGGTCGCCACGGTGACGCCGTGATAGGCCTTGTCGCGGGCGATGATCTTCTTCTTGTTCGGCAGGCCGAGTGCGTTGGAGCGGTAATGGATCAGCTTGATGGCCGTGTCGTTGG